>JBMOHX010000050.1:0-15401 GCA_049317625.1 Phycisphaerales bacterium | reverse complement strand
AGCCCGATAAGAACCCGCGAGCCATGGCCGCGGCATCCGAGGGCCTGGTCCGAACGATCAAGGAGAAGGGGATCGAGGCGACCTGCGCGATGGAGGGGCTGGGGCTTCGGAGCTTCGCGCACTCCAGCGGCAAGGGCCGCCCGATGACGGTCTTCGACATCGCGAAGGTCGCTCACCTGCTTTTCTGGTTCGAGTCGCCGATCTGGGCCGACGCTGGCAGGTACGCGCCGTTCTTCGGCAAGCCTCTCTTCAACACCCGGGCCCTGGTGCACGCCGTCGATAACGCGGCGACCGCTCGAGAGATGCGCGAGAAGCTCGGGATGGCGAACACGGTGCACACGCCTTGGGCCGTCGACGCCGAGGTCTTTGCGCCGCGGGCCGCGGCCGAGCCCGAGTACGACGTCGTCGTTTCCTGCGGGAAGGGGAACCCCAACCCGACTCCGCTCGCGCTGAAGGAACTCGACAGCGACACCCCGGACATGCAGGCCATCCGGCAGGACCTGATCAAGCACATCGCGCCGTTCGTGAAGGACTTCGCCTCCAAGAGCCCCAAGCCCGCCGAGGTCGAGGGTTTCCTGACGCGTCTGCTCGCGTCACAGCTGGAGTCGCGCCACACCCCGCTGCTCGAGCGGATGGAGACGATCGCCGGCGAGGACTACAAGCACGCCGTCGGGCTCCAGACCATCGCCGCCGCGCCGGCCGCGTTCATCCAGGCGGGCCGCATCGCGCGGAACGTCGAGATTTCTGAGCGTGCGTTCCTGATCTCGTGGCTTTCGCGTCGGTTCAAGACGCTCATCGTTGGTGAGCACAACCTCGCCCCATGGGGAGCCCGCGCGGAGAACGCTCCAGCGGTGCGTCATCCCGAAACGCCGGCGGCCCTCGCTCGCGGTAGGGTCGTCGTCCACACGACGCGCTGGCAGGACGACGCCGGGCTGGGGACGCGCCCGTTCGAGATCGCGGCCTGCGGTCTTGCGGGGCTTGTGCAGCGTCGCCCCGGGGTGGAATCGCTGTTCGACGAGGGAAAGGAAATGGAGTTCTTCGACGGACCCGCGCAGGCGGCGGAGAAGGTCCGAGCGCTGCTGGCGGACCCCTCGCGCCGCGCCGCGATCGGTGCCGCGGCGAGGGCACGCGTCGAGCGCGAGCATACGTGGAAGCATCGCGCGGAGAGGCTCGCCCCCGCGATGCTCGCGGCCAAGCAGCGGCTCGCTTGAACTGAAGGCACACGCCATGAACAACCGCACGCTGGCGCTGACCCTCGTTGCTCTGGCCACCGCCTGCGGGAGCGCGCCGGCACAGACCGTTGTCGACGGGTTCGAGCGCGCGTCCGACTGGAAGACGATCGCCTCCGAGGGCGTCGAGATCGTGACGTCGACGGCACCCGGGCGCGAGGGCAACTGTCTTCGCATCCAGTACCACTTCAAGTCGGGTTCGGGCTTCTGCATCGTGCAGCGGGCGGTGTCGATGGCTCTCCCTGAGGGCAACTTCGAGCTCGCGTTTGATGTGAAGGGTGATGGGCCGGCGAACGACCTGGAGTTCAAGATCCTGGACACCGGCGGGGACTTGACGCTGAACGCGGAGAAGTCCGACGTGTGGTGGCTCAACCGGCGCGGGTACGAGCCCCCGCGGGAGTGGACGACGCTCCGCAACGTGCGCCGCAACATCACGCACGCGTGGGGCCCGACCGGCGGCAAGAACGGGTTGAATCGGGCGGACAAGGTCGAGTTCGCCATCGCGAGCAAGAAGGGTGGGAGGGGCACGATCTACCTCGACTCGCTGACGCTGCGTGAAATCGCCGCGCCGCCGGACCCGCTCCCCGCGCCGGTTGTGAAAGCCAGCAGCGCCGCGGTCGGGTCGGCCGAGGCTCCGAAGCTGGGCTCCGGTGGTGGAGCGTGGCGGCCCGCGCCTCTCGATCGCACGCCGAGCGTGGTCATCGATTTCGGCTACGAGCGCGAGTTGTCGGCGCTCACGCTCTTTGGCGAGGCGCTGCGTTCTTACTCGATCTGGCTTTCGGACGACGGCGTGAACTTCCGCGAATCGCGCCGCTTCGAGGGCCGGAGCGGGGACGAGCAGCTCGCGCCGCTCTGGGACGTGCAGTCGCGGTTCGTGCGGATTCTCTTCGACCGCGACGACGCGGGCGAGCTCGCGGTGCACTCGGTCGCGGTGCACGGCCCCGAGGAGTACCCCGACGCCGCGGCGGTGGCCCTGCGCGACGCGCCGAAGGAGCAGCGGTACTGGACGGTGCTCGGGCGGCCGGACGATGTGCGCGAAGCGCTGATCAACGAGGACGGGATCGTCGAGGTGAACTCGGGTGGTTTCTCATTGGCGCCCCGACTCGTCTGGGGCGGGCGACCGTTGGCGATGGAGACGGTGGCGGTGGACCTTGTCGACGGGTCGCTCCCGATGCCGGTCGTGAAGTGGAAAGCGGGGTCGGTGTCCGGCGAGACACGCGCGTGGGTCACGATGGACGGCCCGCCGCGCCTGTGGGTGACGTACTCGGTGCTCGCGAACGGGCGGCCGGCTCCCGCTGCCCCCGACGCGGACGACTCGGTGCGGTTTGTCGTGGACGTTCTGCCGCGACAGGTGAACCCGAAGTGGCAGTTTCTCACGACTCCCGGTGGGTTCGCTCCGGTCAGGTCGGTCGCGCGGGAGGGGGGCCTGCTCCTTGTAAACGAAGCGGAGCGCGTGGTCCCGCTCCCGGTGGCGAAGCACATGAGCGCGGCTGCCTTCGGGGCACGTTCCTCACCCGCGGTCCGGATCGAACGGCCGTGGGAGCGGCCGCTTGACAGCGGCGCGGCGGTGCGCGACGACGAGGGTTTGGCGAGCGCCGCGCTGGTGTGGGAGCTGGGTGCGGCGGCGGGCCAGGTGGGCGGCGCGCCGCGCGAGCCCGAGGTCTTCGCGATCTGCGTGCCCTTCGACGGCGCTGATGCGCCCGGTCCGGACGAGCGACCGGCGCTCTCGATGGACGCGGCGGTGCTCGGGTGGCACAAAGCGCTCGACCGAACCTCGATCACGCTGCCCGGTTCGCGTGCGGCGATCGCGGCGACCGCCAAGTCCACGCTCGCGCACATCCTCATCAACGCGGACGGACCTGCGATTCAACCCGGCTCGCGCTCGTACGAGCGATCGTGGATCCGCGACGGCGCGCTGACCAGCGCCGCGCTGCTGAAGTTCGGGTTCGAGAAGGAAGCCGTCGCGTTCATCGACTGGTACGCCGACCACTTGATCGAGATCGCCCCGGGGGTGCTCAAGGCGCCGTGCGTCGTCGACTCGCGCGGGCCCGATCCGGTGCCGGAGAACGACAGCCACGGCGAGTACGTCTTCGCGGTGTACAACGCGTACATGCACACGAAGGACCGCACCATCCTCGAGCGGCACTGGCCGAAGGTGCAAGCCGTTGCCGCGTACATGGACCGCCTCCGCGCGAGCCGCATGACCCAGGAGTTCCGGCCCGGTGGCCCCAAGCGACAGGAACCCGGCAAGCCCGCGTTGAACGCCGAGGCGTTCTACGGCCTCATGCCCGAGTCCATCTCGCACGAGGGGTACTCGAGCAAGCCGATGCACTCGCACTGGGACAATCTGTGGACCCTGCGGGGCTTCGAGTGCGCCGCGAGAATCGCCGAGGTCCTCGATGCGCAGAACGCCGTGGACGGGTACGACGACGCCGCGGAGTCGATGCGGATCTCGCTCGCGACCTCGGTGACGGTCGCCACCGCGGCGCACAAGATCGACTACATGCCCGGTTGCGTGGAGCTGGGGGACTTTGATTCCACGTCGACGACCATGGCGGTCTGGCCCTGCGACGTCACGACGGTGGACGGGCTCGCGGGCCCGGTGCTCGAGACGTTCGAGCGGTACTGGAAGTTCTTCGAGCAGCGGGCCGCGACGGGCGAGTTCGAGGCGTTTACGCCCTACGAGTTGCGACATGTCGGCGCGTACGCGCGGCTAGGGATGCGTGACCGGGCCGGCGCGACGCTCGATTGGTACATGGGCTACCGCCGCCCCGCGGCGTGGAACCAGTGGGCCGAGGTCGTCTGGCACGACCCCAGAACGCCCAAGTTCATCGGCGACATGCCGCACACCTGGTGCGGCTCGGACTTCCTGAACTCGGTCGCCACGATGATGGTGTACGAGAAGGACGATGCGCTCGAAGTCTTCCGTGGCGTGCCCGCCACCTGGATGGACGGCGATGGGGGCGTCTCCTTCGAGCGGGTCTGCACCTGGTACGGCAAACTCTCCGGGAGCGCGAAGGGCTTCGCGAAGGCCGCGACCCCGTCGCTCCGCGTCGAGATGGAACTGACGGGGAACGCCGCACCCAAAGGCGGGTTCTTCATCGAAAGCCCCCGGAACCGGCCGGTGAAGAGATGTACCGTCAACGGCGAGGTCGTGCCGTCGCAGGACAACTTCGTGAACGTGCGGGCGCTCCCCGCGGCGGTGGTGTTTGAGTACGAGGACGGGAGTACACGGTGAGCAACAACGGATCGTCTTCATTCCCTACGGGTTTCGTGTGGGGCGCGGCATCGAGCGCGTATCAGGTCGAGGGCGGGTGGGACTCCGACGGCAAGGGCCCGAGCGTCTGGGACCTCTACTCCCACGACCACGTGCCCGCGGGGTGGACCGGCACGGTTGGTGGCGTCACGACGCCGGGCAACGTGTACATGAACCACACCGGTGATGTGGGTTGTGATCACTACCACCGATTCCGCGAGGACGTGGCCCTCATGAAGCAGATGGGCCTCAAGGCCTACCGCTTCAGCATCTCCTGGCCGCGTGTGATGCCGGTCGACGAGAACACCGTGAACGAGAAGGGGCTGGACTTCTACAGCGCGCTGGTGGACGAGCTGCTCGGCGCGGGGATCACGCCGTACGTCACGCTCTTCCACTGGGACCTCCCGCTGTGGGCCTACCGGCGCGGCGGCTGGTTGAACCGCGAGATCAGCGAGTGGTTCGCGCGATACGCCGCGGTCGTCGGCGTTCGTCTCGGTGACCGCGTGCGGAACTGGATGACGATCAACGAGCCGCACATCTTCCTGGGGCCGGGTCAGCACGAGGGGCTTCAGACCAGCAACGCCCGCAAGGGGCACGCGGAGCGCATCCTGACCGCGCACCACGCGCTCATGTGCCACGGTCGCGGCACCGTCGCGCTGCGCGGGCACACGCAGCTCCCGGCGGTGGTGGGTTGGGCGCCGATTGGCCGTTGCAAGGTCCCCGCGACCAACGACCCGCGCGATGTGGAAGCCGCGAAGGTCGCGACGCACGCGGTGACGACCAAGGACTACTGGAACAACGCGTGGCTGGGTGACCCGGTTGTGCTGGGGCACTATCCCGAGGACGGGCTGAAGCTCTACCACGACGACCTGAAGAACGCGGGCGACGGTGGCGAGGCGCTCCGCGCCGTGCGCAGCGCCGAGGACCTGAAGGTCATCAACCAGAAGCTCGATTTCTACGGGATCAACGTCTACGACGCCGAGCGCATCCGTATGGGTGACAAAGGACCGGAGAAGGTCGAGTTCCCGGCAGGGCACGCGCAGAACGCGCTGCGGTGGTTCGTCGAGCCCGACTCGCTGTACTACGGGCCGCTCTGGTTGTACGAGAAGTACAAGGTGCCGATCTACGTCACCGAGAACGGCATGACGAACCTCGACTGGGTCGACCTCGACGGTCGGGTCCGCGACCCGCAGCGGATCGACTACACCCGCCGGTATCTGCGATCACTCCGGCGCGCCATCGCGGACGGCGCGGACATCCGCGGGTACTTCCACTGGTCGGTGATGGACAACTTCGAGTGGCAGTGCGGGTACCGGGAGCGGTTTGGGTTGATCTACGTGGACTATCAGACCGGCGCGAGAACCCTTAAGGATTCTTCATATTGGTACCGCGACGTCATCGCGTCCAATGGTGCAGGGATCTAGCGACAAACCCGTTTCTACCCGCAGGACCGACCGCCGGTTGCAACACGCCAACCTCCACGTGTCCCCTCAGGGGGATGGCGATCATTTTACTTGCGTTGAGTCTCCCCGTCAGGCGACACTCCGGTGTGCAGACGCACGGCCGCGCTTTCTTCGCGGCCTCACTCATTGTTCGATTGTTCGAAGGAGCACATCATGGCTTTGGACCGACGCACGCAACCCGGCGTGGAGATGCTGGAATCACGCACACACCTCACCGCGGCCGCGGCACTCGTGGGGGCGACCGTCACACCCACGCAACTCCAAGTGGTGGTCGAGTACACCTCCGATCTCGGGATCTCCTCCGCATCACTCGGCACGGGTGACATCACGATCCGGCGCGACGGCGCAGCCCCGGTGACCCCCGCGCTCACCCAGGTCGTTCCGGTCGACGACAACCTGACCGTGCGGGCGGTTTACGCAATGTCGGCACCCGGCGGCGCGTGGGACCCGACGGACAACGGCGCGTACATCACGCGGTTGATGCCCCTGCAGGTCCGCGAGTCCAACAACGCGCCGGTTCCCTCCGGTGATCTCGGCAGCAACAACCTCCGCTTCACGCCGCTCGAGGCCTCGGTCCAGTCGAGCACGGTGCGGACGAGCGACTGGCTCATCAACGTGCGCTACTCCGGGGCCGGGGTGCTGCTCTCGTCGCTGGATTCGGGCGACATCACCGTGACGGGTCCGGGCGGGTATTCCCAACAGGCATCGCTCTACCAGAGCCAGACGATCGGCGGCGCGGTTGTCGCCACCTATCGGGTCACTTCCCCGGGCGGCGCGTGGGACGCCATGGAGACCGGCGTCTATCGCGTGGCGCTCGCGGACGGTCAGGTGAGAGACGATACCGGCGTCGCGATGTTCGGCGGGACCATCAGCACGCACTCGCTCTGGTTTAACGCCCCCCGCGTGAACGAGACGAGCGCGGTTCTGGGCGAGGCGGACCTCACCTTCCGCCTGACCTACCAGTCCACCACGCCGATCGAGATCGGTACGCTCGACGACTCCGACCTGGTCGTCCGCCGCGTCGGCGGCTCGACGATCCCGCTCACCCTCGTGAGCGCCAGCCGGTCCGGCAACACCGCCCAAGCCAGCTACCGCATGGCCGCCCCCGGCGGTTCGTGGGACTCATCGGACAACGCGGCGTACGAGCTCGTCGCGCAGGCGGGCTCGGTCGCCGCGACCGGCGGCGGCGTCGTGCCGCTCCACACCGTTGCCACGCGCGGCATCTGGTTCGATCCTCAGAGCGCATCGGTGACGGGCGCGGCCGTCGAACGCACCACAACCGCCGGGAACCGCTGGATCGATGTCACCCTGCGGCTGCGGCGCGATCTGCTGACCTCCGAGCCCACGGTTGGGCAGGTCATCGCCGATATCACAACGCCCGCGGGCGGCACGATCGCCGCGGCGATCACCGAAGTGACCCATCGGTCGGTGATGGAGACCTCGGTCGTCGTTCGTGTGATGGCGCCCGACGTCTTCTTCAGCTACCTCGACCGCGGGGAGTACGGCCTCACGGTTCGCGCGGGGATCGTCCGAAGCGAGGGCTCCTCCCAGTCACCCACCGTCGAGACCGAGGGCTTCGAGATGGCCGATCTCTCGGCCCCGCGCGTCGAGTTCCTCGCCGAGACCGTTGACGAATCGCATTTGTCCATCTCGCTCAACTTCAGGGACGATGGCGCGTTCGATCAGGTCTGGCTGGACCGCCGCCTGCCCCTCATGTCGTACACCATGACGCCCACACTGTGGGAAGGCGGACCCCGAAACAAGCTCTTCGACTACACCACGCCCTTCACGCGTCGTCCGGACGGCTCGATCGATGTCAGCGTCGCCACCACGTTCCCCACTCGCGGCGGGCAAGCCGCGTGGAGCTGGCGGAACACCGGTGATTACCGCCTCTGGGTCCTTCCGTGGGTCCGTGACACGCTCGGCAACGCCGGCGGCTACGGCGAGTTTGAAACCCGCCATATGGAGTTCCCGTACATCGATGCCACGGTCGCTTCCACCTCGATGATCGGCACCGACTTCACGGTCACCATCGCGTACGACGCGCGCGGCACCCTCACCGCCGACTCCTTCCACTCCCAGGACGTCACTCTCGTCGACACCAACGGTGAGGTCTTCTCCCTTGCTCGCGTCGCCGCGGAGCTTCAGACCGGCGGCGTCTGGCATGTCCGATACGGCGCGACCCTCCCCGACAACGTCCGCGGCACGTTCGGTGTCAAGCTCGCCGGTGCCGCCGTCACCGACTCGGTCGGCGACACCACGCAGGACGTCACGCTCAGCGAGGTCGAAATCGCCCCGCTCACGGCGCGGCTCTCCTCGGCGACACGCACCAGCTCCGGGTTGTATGTCAACGTGCTGTACCAGTCGGTCTCGGGTCTGAATCGCGACACCATCGAAGGCTCGGACATCTCCGTTGTTGAGCGCCCTGGGATGGCGGCGGGCGTTCAATCGGTGACCACCTCCGGAAGCGCGACGCTCGTCGTCTACCGCTTCGATCCGCCCGGCGGCAGTTGGGACGTCAGCGACAACGGTACCTACACGCTCCGCATCAGCGCCGGGGCCGTCGCGGAGCAGAACGGCTGGCAGATCGACGACACCGTCCTGGGGTCCCGCGTCTTCTCGACCTTCACCGCACCCGCGGTCGATCTCGTCGCGAACAACTCCAACGCCTCCGACTGGACCATCGACATCGCCTACGACGGCGTCGGCGGGATCAACACCAACACGCTCGGCAACAACGATCTGTCCCTTACCCGCGGGACAGCTTCGTACACGGTCAGCCTGATCGACGTCTTCCAGCAGAACGGCCGCACCATCGGCCGCTACCGGGTCAATCCGCGCGGCGCTGTGTGGAGCGCCGCCGACAACGGCCAGTACGCCCTCCGCCTCAACAGCGGGTCCGTGAGCGGCGCGGACGGCACGGTCGCCGCGGCACGCACGCTCTCGACGTTCGCCGCTGTTCGCGCTTGAGCGACCACGATCTCCTCAACGCCCCTGCGCTGACCCGCGCCGGGGCGTTTTCATTTCCCCTCCGTCGGGCTCTCGCCCCGCGCGCGCCCGCACTCCGGGCACTTGGCCAAGTCCTCGACGCGGTACCCGCACGCGGGGCAGGTGCCCTGTGCCCACTGCCACAACCGCTTTCGGCGCCGCTGCTCGTCCATCCACGCCGAGGTGTGCAACAGGGAGAGGCCCAGCAACACCGCAAGTCCGGCCGCCGCCGTGTTGCGGACCAACCCAACCCAGAGGGTGCGACGCACCACACGAGGTGCCTGCCGCGCACCCGCCGCCGAGTCGAGACTCCCCGTGGAATCGAGCCACCGCGCGTAGACGTCGCGGATCTGCGGGAGGTCCTGCCGCGCGGCTGCTTGCCGGGCGGTCTGCGTCGGCGCGATGGGGGAGACGAGGAGTTCGTGCTGCTCTGTGACGAAGACGGGCGCCCACAAACACCGGTTCGAGACGGTCGTTCGGTACTCCACGACAAGTGCGCCAGAGTTCTTCGCGAGCGCGGAGCTCATCTCGTCATGGCTCATGCCGTCGGTACCGCTGAGGGAGTATCCAGAGCCATGAGGAATCAGCAGGACGACCCCATGAGAGCGCGAGTTGTACGCCGCTCGAGGCCGTCGCAACAGATTTCCCGCCGTGCTCCCGCCCACGTCCCCCAGCCGCCACGCGTCAAACCCCAGCCACGCGAGGCACGCGGCGGCGATCAGCGGGTGACCCAGTTGCCAGTGCTTCACGACGTTCCCCGTTCCCGAACCGGCCGCGCGAGCCCGCACTCGGGACACTTCGCCAAATCCTCGACGCGGTACCCGCACCCCGGGCAACCGCCACCTTCCCACGACCTCGCTCGTTGCCGCGCTCTCCGCTCGCCCACCCACGCGGGCACGTGCACCAGCGACAAACCAAGCAACGCGAAGGCCGCGAGCGCCGCAGCGTTCCGCGCGATCCCGCCCCAGAGCACGATTCGCTCGGTCCTCGGAGCAAGCCGCGCGTCCGCGGCTTGTTTCACTCGGCCGTTGGATTCCAGCCACTTCGCGTACGCCTCGCGCGCTTCCGGCAGGCGCTTCTGCGCGGCGTCGTACGCCTCCAAGGTTGTGTCGGCGACCGGGGAGATCATGAACCGGTGGTCGTTTGTCACCGACATCGGCGCCCAGAAGCAGAGCCGATCCCAGTGAATCTCGTACTCAACCACGATCGCCCCCGAGTTGGTGGCGAAGGCCCGGGCCATCTCGTCGTAGCTCATGCCGTCCGAGTTGCCGACCACGAAGGCGTCGCCCTCGGGCACGAGCACGACCTGCCCGAATGCGTGAGGGAAGTAGCAACGAATCCCGGAGTGAAGCGTGTGCCAAACGATCGAGCCGACGCTGCTGCCCAGCGTGTGACTGAGCCGCCACGCATCAAACCCCAGCCACGCCAGGCACGCGGCGGCGATCAGCGGGTGGCCGAGTTTCCAGCCCTTCACGCCGTCCCCCGTTCCCGCACCGGCAGCACCAGCGCGATCGCCAGAGCGCAGGGGTAGAGCAGCCAGTTCCACCAGAGAAACCGTGTTTGCCACGGCGTTCCTTCACGCACGTGCGCCGCTCGCTTGGAGCCGAACTCGCGCAGCACAAAGGGTGCGCAGGCCGCGATCGCCTCGGGGTCGCGGCTCGCGTCCACGGGTTTCCCGAAGATGTAGAGATCGTCGGGTTGACCGTACACGACGTCGCGCGAGGTCTCGCTCAGGTGGATGGGCCAGCCGGCGCACTCGACGCGCTCCTCGACCACATACAAGCCGACGTCGTGCGCGTTACGGCGCTCCGAGTCCCAAAGTCGGCTGATCAGCGCGGCGGAGGCCAATGACGCGATGAACACGATCGCCCGCAGCTCGGGATCCCGAATCGTGAATCTCTTCGGATCGCCGCCCGACATTCGCACCCTCGCTTACTGCCTGGCCTACTGCGGGTTCTCCTCCGGCCGCATCATCGGAAACAGTACGACGTCGCGGATCGTCCGCTGGTTCGTCAGCAGCATCGTGATCCGGTCGATGCCCAGGCCCATCCCGCCCGCGGGGGGCATCCCCACCCTCAGAGCCCGCAGGAAGTCGTGGTCCATCGTGCGGAAGGTGTTCTCCTCCGCGCTCTTCTCGTCGTCCAGCCCCTTGAGCTGCTCGCGGAACTTGGCTTCCTGGATGTCCGGGTCGTTCAGCTCGGTGTACGCCGGGCCGATTTCCATGCCGCCGATGAATAGGTCCCAGCGCTCGGCGACCTTCGGGTCCGCCGCGCTCGGACGCGTCAGCGGCGAGATCGCGCTCGGGTAGTCCATGACGAACGTCGGCTTCGCCGGGTCCAGCGACTTCTCCGCCACTTCCTCGAACAACTCGTTCACCACCAGCACGTCGTCGAGCCCCACGTGCTTGAGCTTCCGCTTCGCGCACTCCTCGTGGCAGCGGGCCATGTCGGTCATTTCAAAGCCGAGGGCTTCCTTGAAAAGCTGCGCGTACGTGACCTTGCGGAAGGGCGCGCCGTAGTCCACCATCAGGTCGCCGAAGGGGAGCTTCAGCCCCGCCGTGTCGCCGCCGCTTTCCTTCGCGACAAACCCCGCGAGATGCCGCAGCAGGCTCTCGACCAGCTCCATCATCGTGTGGTAGCTGCCGAACGCCTCGTACGCCTCGACCACCGTGAACTCGGGGTTGTGCTGCTTGTCGAGGCCCTCGTTGCGGAAGTTGCGGTTGATCTCGAAGACCTTCGGCATGCCGCCCACCAGCAGCCGCTTCAGGAAGAGCTCCGGCGCGATCCGCATGAAGAGCTTGATGTCCAGCGCGTTCATGTGGGTGACAAACGGCCGGGCCGCCGCTCCGCCCGCGAGCGACTGGAGCATGGGGGTCTCGACCTCGTCGTACCCGCGGGCCTCGAAGAACTTCCGCATCTCGGCGATCATCTTCGAGCGCATCCGGAAGACCGTCATGGTCTCCGGGTTCGACCACATGTCCACGTACCGCTGCCGGTAGCGCAGCTCGATGTCCTGCAGTCCCTCGTGCTTGGCGGGCGGGGGCTGCAAGCACTTCGACGCGGGCGCGAGGCTCTCGGCCCACAGCGTCACCTCGCCGGTGCGCGTCTTCATCACGCGGCCTTCGGCGACGACGAGGTCTCCCAGGTCCGTGAGCTTCGCGAGCTTGAAGATGTTCTCGGCAACGTCACGCTGGCTGATCGCGACCTGCAGATCGCCGGCGTGGTCGCGGAGCTGGGCCCAGATGAGCTTGCCGTTGTCGCGGAGAAGAACGACGCGACCGGCGACCTTCGCCTTCGCCCTCGGGTCGACGAACCCCGGCTCCTTCGCGCCCGCCGCGGCCTTGGCGTCGGCTTCTTCGCTGTGGAGCGCGCGGGCGGCCAAGGTGGTCACGAGGTCGGTCGTGCGCGAGCCGTACGGGTTGAACCCGAGTTCGGCCACGCTCTTGCGGTTCTCGCGCCGCTGCTGTTCGAGTTGGTTCTCAGAGTTCGTTTCGGTCGACATGCGGTGTGATCCGGAAAGAGGAAACGCGGCGGGAGTGGACGCGAACACGGGCCCCCGTCCGTGAGCCCCGCGCCGAAGATGAACTGTACTTGCCCCGCCGCCTCAGTGGAGCGAAGCGCCCTTGACGGTCAGGGAGGCCGCCGTCTGCTCGTCGCACAGCGGACGGTTGATCGAGCCGGCGTCGGAGATCAGGTCGCTAAGGCTGACCCCCGAGAACCGTTCGATCAGCATGTTCGCGGCGTCGTCCATCCGGCGGTGGAGGGGGCAGAGGTTCGGGCCGTGGTTCGACAGCCCCAGGGGGCACGTGGTGATCCGTTGCAGACGGCCAACCGCTCGGATGATCTCGAGCATGTTGATGTCCGTGGCGGGCCGCGCGAGTTTGTACCCCCCGCCGACCCCTCGTCGGCCTTCGATCAGACCTGCCGCGGCGAGTTGCTGAAGTACCTTCGCGAGGTAGTTGCTCGGCACCTTGGTCCGCTCGGCGACGCTGCTGGTCGCGACGAGCGTTCCGGGAAAGAGCGCAAGGGCGGCCATCGCGCGCAGTGCGTACTCGGTTGTCTGCGTGAACATGCCTGACTCCCGTTGTTTGCGATCCCCGCCCCTGCGGAGCCCGGAGAACGTGCGAGATTGTTAGGAGGCATCCTTCAACGGACCACTACGAACGGATGCCTTATTTGCGGAGCGAGCGGAAAAAGGCCCGCAAGCGCTGAGCAGATTCGGCCGCGCGGACACTTCGGATGATGGCCGGGCGGTGGTTCAGCCTCGGGTCGCACAAAACGGCGTACAAGGACTCCGCGGCCCCCGCTTTGGGATCCGAGGCACCGTACACGACACGTCCGACCCGCGCGTTGATGCACGCCCCCGCGCACATCAGGCAGGGTTCGAGGGTTACCACCAGCGTGCACCCGTTCAGACGCCAGTCGCCGAGCTTGCGGCTCGCCGCGCCGATCGCGGACATCTCCGCGTGGCCCATGGGGTCCTTGAGTCTCTCGCGGGTGTTCGCCCCCTCGCCGAGGACCTCGCCGTCGCTGGTGCGGTAGACCACCGCTCCGACGGGAACCTCCCCGATCCGGGCGGCTCCGTCCGCGATTTCGAACGCTCGCTCCATCATCCGCAGGTCGGTCGGTGTGGGGACGGCCCCGGGGTCGGGCCGGACGCGGCGCGGGAACAAGAGCTCTGGGCGTCGTCGGAGCAGGGAGATCCAGAACGCTGAAGCACGCATAGGTCGCGGGGGTCCTGCTAGAGCGGGTTCTCGTCCTCGGGGTTCTTGTCCTCGGGGTTCTTGGCGCCGGCGGAGGAGAGGCCGCGGGCGACGCGTTCGGAGGGGAACACCCTGAGCAGGAACCCGCCGAGCTCGTAGAGCAGATAGAGGGGGATCCACAGCAGGAGCATGGTGGAGACGTCGCCGGGGGTCAGGAGGGCCGCGACGATGGCGGTGACAAAGACCGCGTGCTTGCGGTACTCGTTGAGGAAAGCGGGGGTAATGAAGCCCGCCCACCCCAGGAGCAGCACCACGACCGGGGTCTGAAACCCGGCCGCGAAGGCGAGCGTGAGCGACCGCAGCAGGCCGATGTACTCGGTGACGCGATACTCGGGGCGGATACCGGCTTCTTTCGTGAGCTTGAGTGAACTGATGTCGGGTTTGCCGTCACGCTCTCCGACGCAGATGCGGACCGCGCGGAGGCTGCTGTTGATCCAGATCTCACCGGACTTCGGGGTGGTGGGGTCTCCCGGGAGGACCGGGGCTTGCAGGAAGGTCATGCCGGTGGGAGTTTCGATGGTGGCCGGCGTTCTCGCGCCGAGCGAAACGCCGAAGTCGACGAAGAACGAGAGGACCAGCGGCAGAACAAGCTGGTACAGAAACGCCATCGAGCCAAGCATCAGCGTGCTCGACAGGGGGAGCAGGAGGTAGACGTACCGTCGCTCGGAGTGGTACAGGCCCGGAGCGACGAAGAGCCAGAGCTGGTAGAGCACCCAGGGAAGGCCGACCGCGATCGTGGCGATCACGCCGACCTCCATATACGTGGTGAAGGCCTCGGTTGGTCCGATGGAGACGAGCGTGCCGGGAAAGCCCCGCTGCTCGAGGGCGCGTTCGACCGGCTTGGTGAGAAAGTCGAGGATCTCCGCCCCGAAGATCATTGAGACGATCAGGATCGGGAGAAGCCCGGCCAGAGCCCAGATAAGCCGTTTGCGGAGCTCATCGAGGTGAGAGCCCAGCGGCATGAGCGCCTCAACGGTTTGCCCTGCGATGAAGTTCTGGATGCCCATGCGAATGACTACCGAACAACGACTCTCCCCGCCCCTTGGCCCTGAGCGCGGCACGGTCCGGGAAGGAGCGTACGGTGGAACCGGCGGGCCCGCGACGGAAACTCCGCTTTCTTTCAGGACGTACGAAGCGTGCCCCTCGTGGGCGGGTCGATCTCGCGGGTGAGCCCCGGCGTGTATTGGTTCGGAAGCTGCCAGAAGCCAGGCGTGAGCGCATCCATGGAACCAACGGAGAGCAACGTGCGACGGATGTTCGGACCCGAACAGTCAGCCCTGTCCGACGGCGGCCAAGCGCCCGCGGAGTTGTTCGATGCGCAGGACGAAGGCCCGATCGACGTTCGCGCGGCCCTCGCGATCGCCGGCGATGAGGATTCCCTCCGCGCGCTCTGGTCGGATCACCGCCGCTGGGTCGCGGCGATCCTGCTCGCGCACAAGCCCCGGTGGGCCGATGTCGAGGATCTTCTGCAGGAGGTCGCGCTGTCGTTCGTGCGGAAGGTCCACGAGATCCGCGATCCGCGCGCGCTCAAGCCTTGGCTGAGGACGGTGGCGCTCAACGCCGCGCACGCCGCCGCGAGGTCGGGGAAGGTCCGGACGTGGGCGACGGGGAGGCAATCGAGCGACCCCGGTTTCGAGGCGGATCAGCGGGCACCCGCGAGCGCGGCTTCTGTGGAGGAGCAGCACGAACGGCAACAGACCGCC
>JBMOHX010000049.1:0-15452 GCA_049317625.1 Phycisphaerales bacterium | reverse complement strand
GGAGGAGAGCTGGCCGTCGGTGATGGCGCCGTTGTACGCCGCGGCGGTGACGCCGGTGAGGCCAGACCCGTTGCCGCGAAAGACGTTGTTGTTGCTGCTGAAGTTCTTGTCACCCGAGATCGTCTGCGTGCCTGTCGCGGTGAGGAGGCCGTTGTTGGTGACGAATCCCGATGACAGCGAGCCGGTAAGCCCGGCGGCCTCCATCTGAAGGGCCTGGCCGGCGACGGCGGCGAAGGGGGCCTGCGTGAGGCGTTGGCGGGGCAGGAGCGTGGTAAACGTCGCACCGCCCGGTTCACGCACGGCGATCTGGAGCCAGCGGGCCTCATTGCCGGTGCCGTACGCGTTGGGGCCGAAATCAAGCCCGGACGCGGTGAAGCGACCCTCGTCGAACTGGACGTCGACCGTGCGTTCGATGTTGTTGACCCACGTACCGCCTACGTCGGCGGTGTACAACCGGAAGCGAACCTGGCCGGCGCCGCTCAGGGGCACGCCGACCGCGTTGGTGGCCTCCCCCTGGTAGGTGAAGGCGGCGGTGCCGCCCGAGGATTGGGCGAAGCACGCGTTGCTCGCGGCCAACGTCCCCGCCAGGACCACCAGAACAGCCGCTCTTGTCAATCGGAACATGATTCGCTCCAGCTTTGATGCCGCGACCGTGGGTCGCGAGACTTCCGGCAGGTCCCAACTCCCCGCGTCCAGAGGCGGGTGGGCCTGCGCTGGAATGAAGTGCGACACGGGGAAGCCCCAACCAACATCTCGCGTGTAAAATAACCCATGGCGCCGGAGGAGGAATCGAACAACGCGAGCGCGGGACGGTGGGCTTCGGACGAGCTCTTGCCGGTTGTGTACGCCGAACTGCGGCGGCTGGCGGCGGCGAGGCTGGCCCGCGAGCCCAACGCGGCCGCCGGGTACACCCTTCAGCCGACGGCCCTCGTCCACGAGGCGTACATGAGGCTCGCGGTGAAGGATGGGGGCGACGCCAAGCTGTGGAGCAACACGGGGCACTTCTTCGCGGCTGCGGCGGAGGCGATGCGGCGGATTCTGGTCGAGCGGGCCCGCCGGCGGATCCGCCATGACCGCGCGGGGAAGCGTGAGCCGATCACCCTCAGCGAACTCACGGGAGAGCTGGACGCGCCGCCGGTGGACATGCTGAGCCTCGACGCGGCGTTGGCAGCGCTGGAGCGTGCGGACGATCGGAAGTACCAGGTGGTGATGCTGCGGTTCTTTGCGGGCGTAAGCCTCGCGCGGACGGCGGAACTGCTGGCGGTTTCGGAGATGACAGTGCAGCGGGATTGGACTTTCGCTCGCGCATGGTTGATCGACCACATCAACGGCGATGCGGGCGCCGGCGGGGAAGCAGCGACGTGAGCGACGCGACATCGGGCGAGGGACTGGCGGCGCTCGAGCGGCTCTTTGACGAGGCGTTGCTCGTGCCGAAGGCCGAGCGGGATGCCTTCGTCGCCAGCCGCACGGGTGGCGATGAGGCCCTCCGAGTGAAGCTGATGCGGCTGCTCGCGGCCCACACGAGCGGTGAATCGCTCATGCCGACGCCGCCCCCGGAAGGGATGGCCCTGGTCCCGCTCGAAACGAGTGACCCAATGATCGGCCAGCGGCTGGGCGCGTTCCGGATCGTGGGCCTGCTGGGGACCGGAGGAATGGGCTCGGTCTACGACGCCGAGCAGGATGCGCCCCGGAGGCGCGTGGCGGTGAAGGTCCTCCACGCAACACTGATCGCGCGGGACGCGTCGCACCGGTTCCGGCTGGAGGCGGAGGTGCTGGGCTCGCTCGAGCACCCGGGGATCGCGCACGTGTACGAGGCGGGGGTCGCGAGCCTCGCGGTCGGGCGGATTCCCTATCTGGCGATGGAGTACGTCGACGGGGCGACGCTGCTGGAGCATGCCCGGAGCGCGGGGCTCGACGCGAGACAACGCATCACGCTCTTCATCTCCGTGTGCGAGGCCGTCGAGCACGCGCACCGAAAGGGCGTGATCCACCGCGACCTGAAGCCGGGCAACATCATGGTCACCACTTCCGGGATGGTGAAGGTGCTGGACTTCGGTGTCGCCAGGCTCGTGAAGCAGGACGACCGGGCTTCGAGCCTCGCGACCCGCGTCGGTCAGATCGTCGGGACGCTCCAGTACATGAGCCCCGAACAGGTGCTCGGGGACCAGCGCCATGTCGACACGAGGTCCGACGTTTACTCGCTCGGGGTGGTGCTGTACGAGCTTTTGTCGTTCCGGCGCCCCTACGACCTGGCGAGCACTTCGGTCGCGGAAGCCGCGGCGATCATCCGGGACTACGACCCGCCTTCGGTGGCGCAGTTCGCGCCGTACTGCCGGGGAGACCTGGAGACCATCGTCACCAAGGCCCTCGCGAAGGAGCCGCGCGAGCGCTACCAGTCGGCGGCCGAGCTGGCGGCGGAGCTGCGGCGGTACCTGGCGAACGAGCCGATCCTGGCCCGGCCGGTCTCCAGCGCGTACTACTTGAAGAAGTTTGTGGTGAGGAACAAGGCGGTCACGCTTTCCGCGGCGGCGGTCGTGGCAGCGTTGGTGGTCGGCGTCTTCGGGCTGTGGATCGGGCTCGGCCGCGCGCAGCGTGCGACGCGTGCCGCAGAAGCGGCAAAGAGCGCGGAGTCCGCCGCGTTGGCGGAGTCCAGGAGGCACGAGGAGGAGGCGCGTGCGAACGCCTCGGCCGCGGAGTTCCAGTCGTATGTCGCGAACCTCGCCGCGGCGTCCGGCGCGATCGAGGCGTTCGATCTTGCGGCGGCTCGCCAGCACTTGGCGCTGTGCCCTCCAGGGCTGCGGGGATGGGAATGGCGGCACCTTGAGGCGATGTCGGACGACGCGATCGGCGTCTACGCAGTCAAGGATGCCCAGGCGGCTGGAGAAGGGGTGTGGGACATCGGGCTCTCCGGCGACGGACGGGTGCTGGCGGGCTCGATGAACAGCCGGCGAGTGGCGGTGTGGGAGACTGATCGCGAAGCGCCGCCGCGGCTGATCGATCCCTTCGCCATCACCAAGGACTCGCGTCTTGAGGTGATTCACGGTGTGTCGCTGAACGCGGACGGAACGGTCCTGGCGTGCGCGCACGCTTGGGGGCGGGTGGCGAGCGTGTGGGACGTGCGGGGAAGCAAACTGCTTTTCGTGCTGGCCGGGCACACCGATGAGGTGGAGGACGTGGAGATCTCGCCCGATGGCGGGCTGGTCGCGACCGCCAGCTTCGATGGAACGGTCGGGCTGTGGTCGGCACGCTCGGGTGAGCGGGTTGGAACGCTTCGGGGCCACAGTGTCGCGGTGCGGTCCTTGTCGTTTGACGCGGACGGAGGCCGTCTCGCGACGTTGGAGGCCAGCGGGGTCACGCTCATGTGGGACGTACGGTCGCAGCGCCTGCTCGCGAGGTCGCGGCCGGGGCCTTCGAGGCTGGGAGGCGTCGGACAGATCAGCCCGGACGGGCGGCGGGTGCTCAGCGCCGCGAGTGGGGCGTCGCCTTGGATCGCGGACGCGGAGACCGGCGAACCGCTGGTGACGCTTCAGGGGCACCGAGCCGAGGCCATGTCCGCGGCTTGGAGTCCGGACGGAACGCGGGTGCTGATCGGGTCCTCGGACCGCTCCATCCGCATGCACGATGCGGCGGACGGGCGACTGCTCTCCTCGTACCGCGGGCATGAGCACAACGTGTCGACCATTCGGTTCGCGGCGGACGGACGGACATTCTTCAGTTCCGGGTACGGCGATGCCAGCGGCGTGCGGCGCTGGTCGGCCTTTCATCAGACGGGCAGCGTTTCCTCCAGACTGCACCCGGGAGACGTTGCGGTGGTGGTGGCCAGCCCAAAGGGAGATTCGATCGCGAGCATCGGAGGCCGCTGGGGCGACGTGGTGGTCCAGGACTCCCGATCCGGTGACGCGATCGGCCTGATCCGCATGCCAGCAGCTGCGCAGGGGTTGGCGTTCGAGTCTGATGGAGGGCTCTTGGTCGCGGCCGAAGACGGTTCGCTGAGCCGGTGGGCTCGGGATTCCGGAACCGTCCAGCTCCTGGCGGCGAACCCGCCCCCGTACCCATGGCTTGTCTTGCGGCTCAGCCCCGGGGCCGGAATGGCGTACCTGTCGCCCGCGCCCCCGGGTGTTGCCGTGCACACACTCGCCCTTCCGGGACGCACGTCCACCGAGATCGATCGAAAGCTCGAAGCGATTGCGGGGCTGATTGATTCTGACGGGACCATTGCGCTCCGGTACGCGACGGCCACGTCCCTCGAGGCGCTTCGCGTGACGACCGCTGAGCGGCTCTGGACTCGCGAGGTACCGGCGGCTGAACGCTGGTCGGTCGAGGTGAACTGGAAGGCGGGTTGCTGCGTGGTCCGCTCGGGCGATGCCGACTTCGCGATCGTTCGTACGCGAGATGGCAGCGTGATCTCCGAGCTCGTGGACGCTCGCCCCGGGGCCCAGTCTCTCGCGATTTCTCCGGAGGGCGACCGTGTCGCGGTAGGGACGCAGGCGGGCGAGACTCACCTGTGGAGCGTAGAACGGGGAGCGCGGGTGTACACCCTTCGGAGTGCGACCAACTGGGTCGAGGCCATTTCCTTCGTGCCGGTGACGGAAGGACTGGTGACCTGCGAGTCCTCGGGCGCGGTTCGCCTCTGGGAGACGGCGGGCAGGGCGGCTCGGCTGCGGGCCTCGCCCGTGCGGGCGGCGGTCGCGGGCGCCGGGGCTGAGTTCTTCGCGGGGATTTCGAAACAGCGCCTGGACGCGGGAGGGGCGAGGCAAGCCGCGAGAGGCGCGGGTTTGAGCGAGGAAGTCGCGACGGAGGTTGGTCGACTGGCGGCCATGCAGCCCGGGACCCCCGAGGGCACCTTCGACTGGGCGCTGAGCGTGCTGTCAAACCCCGCGTGCACAGAGAGGGACGCGCGGCGTGCCGGCAGATCGCTGTATGCCCTCTCGCGGTACGTCTCGGCCTCCGGCGGAGTGCAAGCCGGCATGGCGCTCTATCTTGTAAGACGGGCGGTCAGCTTTCAACTACGGGAGGAAGACAACCTCAACCCGTTGCTCGGCGCTCGCAACCGAATCCAGTTGGCACGCCGTGCCGCGGAGGCCGACGTCTTGGCGCGATGTTTGATCGAGGCCGTCGAAGCGTTCGTGATGCAAGCGGAGGGCAAAGCCGTCGATGCGGAGGGGGTCGCGGTGCGGGTGAAAGAACTGGCAGGTCCGGGGGGGCTGGATCCGCGCGTGCGTGCACTGCTCGAAGAGCTCGCGGCGGGCGGCCCTACAGCGCGGCCAGACGCTCCGCCGTCTCCTTCGCGATCAGGTCCGCCATGAGCTTGGTGAGGTCACCGGCCATCACGTCTCGCAGCGAGTACTCGCCGGGCAGGCGTTCGTCGGCGACGATGCCCTCCTTCCACCGGTAGGTGCGGATCTTCTCGCTGCGGTCTCCGGACCCGATCTGCGCGGAGCGTGCCGCGGAACGCTGCTCGTGCTGCTTGCGACGCTCGATCTCGTGCAGCTTGGCCATGAGCAGGCGGCGGGCCCGTTGGCGGTTGTCCTGCTGGCTCTTGCTCTCCTGCATCCGGATGAAGATGCCGGTGGGCTTGTGTTTGAGCTGCACCGCCGTTGCCACTTTGTTCACGTTCTGACCGCCGGGGCCCTGGCTCGTGGTCACGTGCTCTTCGACATCGTTGGCCCAGTCGATCTTGACGTCGACTTCCTCGGGTTCGGGGAGCACCGCGACCGTTGCCGTCGACGTGTGGATGCGGCCCTGGGCCTCGGTCGCTGGGACACGCTTCACGCTGTGCACCCCGGCTTCGAAGGCGAGCTCCGCCCAAACCCCCTCGCCCTTGATCGAGACGACCGCGTTGCGGACGCCCCCCACCGATGCTTCGGTGGAGAACTCCATCACGTCGAATCCCCAGCGTCGGAGGGTCGCGTACTTGCGGTACATATCGAGCAGGTCCGCGGCCCAGATGCAGGCCTCGTCGCCGCCGGTTCCGGCGCGGACCTCCAGGATGACGGAGGCCACGACCTGATCGTCGCTGTTCACCAGCGACGAGAGGGCTGTGTTGAGCGCATCGGATGCCGCCGCGTCCAGCCGCGCGATGTCGTCCTTGGCCATCGCGGCGAGTTCGGGATCGGCACCTGAAGCCAGCAGCTCGCGGGTCTGCTCGGCCTCGGACTGGTGCTTCTTGAACGCTCGGTAGGAATCAACAACCACCGCAATCGCGGCACGCCGGAGAGAGATCGAACGGATCCGCTTGTGGTCGGAAGCGACCTCGGGGTCGTTCAGCATCTCCGCGGCTTCACGATCCTCCTTGTCGAGCGAGTCGAGGCGTGTGAAAACACGGGGGGGCAGTTGGCTTGGTGCGACGGAGAAATCGGCCATCCGATGAGGATAGACGGGGAAGGCGTGGTTGGCGGTTCAGCAGCCGTTGTCCCAACGGCCGAAGAACGCGATCACGTCGTCACCGTCGGTGCTTCCGTCGGAGTTGAAGTCTGCGTTGTTCTGATCCCACTGGGTGAAGAAGGCGACGACGTCGTCACCGTCGACGCTGGTGTCTTCGTTCCAGTCGGCGGGGCAACCTTCGTTGGTGCCGGGGAAGCCTGCGAGTTGGGTGATGGTACCGCTGAGGCCGCAGATCCAGGCTTCGCCGCGACGGTCGTCGAAGACGATACCGGGGATCTCGTCAAGCTGGCGCGATCCCTGCTCGTTACCGAATGGCCTACACTTTCTTGCATGACCATTAGCATCCCGGACAACATCGTGCGGACGCTGGGTCGCTCGGAGCGGGACGTGCTGATCGAGATCGCGTGCGTGTTGTTCGACGCGGACAAGCTGGACGCCTCGTCGGCTTCGGAACTGGCCCGGCTCGATCGCGATGCGTTCGAGGCCGAGTTGCGTTCCCGCGGGATCCCGGTCGTCCGGCCCACGGTCGAGGAGTTTGAGGCCGATCTTCGCGTGCTGCGTGATTGGGATCGCACGGCATGAAGATCGTGGTGAGCGACTGTTCGCCGCTGCGTGCGTTGGTCCAGCTCGGATTGCTCTCCGCGCTCGACACGCTGTTTGAGGTTGTGTGTGTGTGCCGCCGGCGGTGGTCGCGGAGGCGTCTCGCGAGGTGCCGGGTTCTCCGGCGATAGACCTGACTGTGCTCCGAAGCGTTCGCTTCGTCAGCCCGCAGGCCACGGACGAGGTGGCGAGGCTGCGCTCCACGCGATTGGGGGCGGGCGAGTCGGAGGCGATGGTGCTCGCGCTGGAGATCCATGCCGACGGCCTGCTCATGGACGACGGCCCCGCCCGCAAGGCCGCGGCGGCGATGGGGCTAACGAGTTTGGGTGTCCTCGGGCTGTTGGTGCGGGCAAAGCGGCAGGGTCTGGTCGGCGCGATCGCGCCGCTGCTGGACCGACTGAGCCGGGAGATCGACTTTCGAGTCTCCGCCGCGTTGCGGGAACAGGTGCTGCGGTCGGTCGGCGAAGAGGCGTAGCGGGCGATTCTCAACACGGCCACACGCGCGTGCACGCCGAAGAACTCGAGGGCCCGCGCCCCGGCCCCTTGACCTCAGCAGCCCGCGTCCCATCGCCCGAAGAACGCGATCACATCGTCCCCGTCGGTGCTTCCGTCGGCGTTGAAGTCGGCGTTGTTCTGATCCCACTGGGTGAAGAAGGCGACGACGTCGTCACCGTCGACGCTGGTGTCTTCGTTCCAGTCGGCGGGGCAACCTTCGTTGGTGCCGGGGAAGCCTGCGAGTTGGGTGATTGTACCGCCGAGGCTGCAGATCCAGGCTTCGCCGCGACGGTCGTCGAACGCGATACCCGACATGCCGGAGATAGAGAATGAGGAGACGTTGATATCGCGGACGAATGCGCCGGTGGCCGAGAGTTCGCGGATGACGGTCTGGGCGCTGCTCACGACGAAGACAGTCTGAGTGCCCCGGAGGCAGTCGAGATCGCCGTAGTAGATGTCGAAGGGGAGGGAACCGGCGGGCCGGACGGGCCACGAGGCGATGAATGCCCCCGTGCCGGCGGCGTACTCGTTCACGGTGTCGCCGGCCCAGTCGGCAACAAAGAGTGTGCCGCGGGCGTGGTGATGAGACGCTCCGACCGCTTGGCCAGCGACGACCAGAGCTTGGGAGGCGAGGATGACTCCGTTGGGATCGAGCGCGAAGAGGGTCTCGGCGTTCGCGTCTTCGGAGTTCAGCACGAGCAGTGTGCCGGTGGGGACGGTGACGCCGCCGACGAGCAGGGGCGCGGTGGTGACATCGATGTCGATGTCGTTGCTGCTCGGGCCCGGCCGCGGAATGGTGCGAAGGCGCAGCCCATTTGGCGCGTACACGTCGATCGCCGCGCCGAACTCCGGGTAGGCGTAGATCTCTTCGGCGACGGCCGAGTATCCCATGGCAACGAATGCGCCGCGGTCGCTGGGGTTGAAGGAAGAGACGACGGAGAACTGGGCGTGCGCAATCGTCGCGGAAGCGGCCAGTGCCAAGGCGGTACAGATCGGGTTCATGGGAATCTCCTGCCGCGATTCTGCCTCACGAACCGGAGGCCGCAAACCTAAAACAAGTATCCGCAGGAGGTTATAGGATCAGCACCCACCGTCCCAGCTCAAGAAGAACGCGATCACGTCGTCGCCGTCGGTGCCGCCGTCGTTGTTGAAGTCTGCGTTGCCCGCATCCCATGCGCCGAAGAACGCGATCACGTCGTCGCCGTCGACCGAGCCGTCCCCATTCCAGTCGCCGGGGCACTCGCCCTGGAAGACGTCGTAGAACGTGGCGCTGCCGCGGCCAGACTCCTCGAAGGCGCACACCAGGATGCGATTCCACCCGGGTTGGAGCCCGGTGAGGACGCGGTTCCAGGTGAAGCGATCCTCTCTCGCGGCTTGGTTGAGGACGGTCGCGAGCGTGAGCGGGTCGGGCACATTGGCCGGATTCAGCACGACGTGAACGCGGTTCACCGTGCGGTCGAGCGCGAGGACCTGGAACGTCTGGCTCGTCGTCGGGATGCTCTCAGGAATCTGAAGCGCCGCGGCCGGGGGGAGGCGATCGACGTAGAACGCCTGGCGGAACTCGCGGAACAGCGGCGCGAGCCCGGGGCTGCGCTTCGCGAACGCCACTACGGAGAGATAGTGGGTTCCTTCGTCGAGCGAGGTCGCGTTGACCTGCTGCGCGTACAGGCCGTTGGCGTTGGCCGTTCCGGCCAGAGGCTGCCGCTGCGTCACGAAGCCCTCGTATCCGGGGACAACCGTGCTGGTGTAGTCCACGTCTACGACGCCGTTGCCGTTGTAGTCCACGAAGCCGGCGTCGATGCGGAAGAGCGCGTTGTCGTCCGCGTTGTTGTTGTTGCCCGCGCCGGCATCGCCGTTGGTCGTGGTCAACTGCACCTGGAAGGAGTCCGCCGTGACAATCGGCACCGGAGCCAGGCGTTGGCGGACATCGGGGGTGTTGACGTTGTCGGCCGGGAGGGACGTCGTCGCGCCGGTGATGGTCACCGTCCCGGATGGGATTGCCGGTCCGTACACCACGAAGCCCTTGTGGTGCGTGCCGCCGTTGATGTTCTGGTTCCGGGGCACACGGATGGTGACGCTCCCGCTCGCGCCCACCGTGATGACCTCGGGGATCTGGTTCAGCGGATCGACGGTTGCGTTGGCCGCGTTGCCGGTCATCTCGATAAGTCGAGTGCCTTGCGGGAACGCGGTGTTGAACGTGCGCTGGTCGAAGCTGGTAATCCCCGTGCCCGCGTAGCTGCGGTTGCAACCCACGAGCACGTTACCCGAGAGGGCACCACCCGCGAGCGCGGTGGCTCGCTCGAAGATGTGGACCTCGTTGTCCGTCCAGCGCGGGTAGTACCAGCCGCGGCCGTACCAGTTGCTGAGCTGAACGAGGTTGGTGAGAACCGGGTTGAGCGCGGTGGCGGTCGGGTCCCAGCCCATCGCGAGGGGTTGGCCCTCGCGCGGGTAGAAGCCCGAGCCGGTGCGGTTCACGCCGCGGGCGTTGTGGTAGATCTTGGCCTGCCCGGGACGCATCACGAGGTAGCAGTGGCCGAACCAGCCCTGGGCCTGGTAGCCGGGGACCGCGGGCATCGCGCTGCCGTTGCCGTTGGTACCGTTGTCGTGGCTGAAGATGTGGTTCACGCCGACCGAACCGTTCTGGAATCCATCGTCGGTGGAGTCCAGGTGGCGGCCGAGCATGCCGTTCCAGTCGGTGAAACCGTTGATGAGATCGCGGATACCGCCGGCGCCGTTGAGGTCTGGCACGATGGCGCTTGGCTCGACATCACCTCAGCGCCGCCGCATGTCACCCTTGATGTGCGACGCCGGACGATGGGTTATGTCAGCCAGTTCCTGCGCGTCATCCCGCGGATCTCGACGCTGCAGCTGGTGATGGAGCCGCTGCTCGAAAACGCCGTGGCGCCGGCCGAAGCGCGCGACCGCGCTGAACATGTCCTCGAGCGTCTCCGATTGCCGCGGCCGCTCTGGACATTGCCGCCGGCCACCTTTTCGGGCGGCGAACAGCAGCGCGTCAACATCGCGCGCGTCATGGTGCGCGACTATCCGGTCATTCTCCTCGATGAGCCGACCGCATCGCTTGATGCTGCCAACAGCGGCGTGGTCGTCGATCTGATGCAGGCGGCGCTCAGGTCCGGCACGGCGATGGTCGGCATCTTTCACGATGAAGGCGTGCGCAGCGCGGTGGCGAGCCGGCTGTTCGATGTTTCACAGCATGGGGCGATGGCGTAAAATGCAGCAATCGCGAATTTTCAGCCAGCGGGTGGTGCTGCCTGACGCGGTCGTCGCGGCGGAAATCGTCGTCAAGGCGGGTCGGATTGCCGATGTCATACCGTGCGCGACGCCGAGCGACGGCACGGCCGATTGGGGTGACGACCTGCTGATCCCGGGGCTGGTCGATATCCACACCGACAATCTTGAAAAACACTATGAACCCCGGCCGGGTGCGACCTGGGACAATATCGGCGCCGTGATGGCGCATGACGGTCAATGTGCGACCGCCGGCATCACCACCGTGTTCGATTCGCTGTCGTTTCACTCCAGCGACTGGGCTGGCGACCGCGGCGCCTTCGCGCCGATCCTGATCAAGGCGATCGAAGACGCCGATGCCGCCGGCCTGTTGCGTGTCGAGCACCTGCTCCACCTGCGCTGCGAAGTCACCAACCCCAGGCTGCTGGCGCAAATCACGCCGCATCTGGCGTCGCCGCGGGTCAAGATGATCTCGCTGATGGACCACCGCCCCGGCCAGCGGCAACTCCACCAGATGAAAGTGCTCGTGGTCGACGGCGTCGAATTCCCGGCGCCTGAACATGACGAAGCGCTGTGCATCAGCAACCGCGCCGCAGTGGCGGCCATCGCCCGCGAGCGCGGGGTGGCGCTTGCCGCACATGACGACGAAACGCCGGCGCATATCGACGAGGCGCTGGCGCATGGCTGCACCATCGCCGAGTTTCCGGTGACCGAGGTGGCAGCGCTTCTGTCGCGCGACGGCGCCATGCATATCGCCATGGGTGCCCCGAATTTCGTGCGCGGGCGCTCGAGTTCGGGCAATCTTTCGGCGCAGGACGCCGCCGATCTTGGCCTTCTCGACATTCTCGCGTCGGACTATATCCCGCTGTCGATGCTGCGCAGTGCCTTCATGCTTGCCGAAGCGCCGTTCGGCTGGCCGCTGCCGCGGGCCATTGCAACCGTGACCGCCAATCCGGCACAAAGTGCCGGACTTGACGACCGCGGCCGGATAATGCCGGGGCTGCGCGCCGATCTCGTGCGCGTCGCCTGGGCAGCGGGGGGCTGGCCAAGGCCGATCGAGGTCTGGGCGCGGGGCGAGCGCGTCGCCTGACGATGGCGGCGCGTTACGCCATTTATTTTGCACCCGCGGCAGAATCGATGCTGTGGCAGCGTGCCAGCCAGTGGCTCGGGCGCGATGCGGCGTCGGGCGAGGACCTGTTGCAACCGCGCTTTGCCGCGCTCGCTGTCCTGGATTTCGCAAGCCTGACCGCCGATCCGCGCCAATATGGCTTTCACGCGACATTGAAGGCGCCTTTCGCGCTGGCCGAAGGCGTGACCGAGGCCGGGTTGATCGCGGCGGCAACGGATTTCGCGCGCGCGCGCCTTGCATTTTCCGCGACGATACACCCCCGCGCGCTGGGGCCGTTTCTGGCCTTCCAGATCGAGGGCGATTGCCCGGCGATGGCAGCGCTCGCAGCCGATTGCGTGCGCCGTTTCGAACCGTTTCGCGCGCCACTGGACGAGGCCGACGTCGCCCGCCGCCGCCGCGCCGCGCTCACGCCACGACAGGATGCACAGCTGGCCGAATGGGGCTATCCTTACGTCTTTGAAGACTTCCGCTTTCACATGACCTTGACGGGTGCGATCAGCGATGCAGCGAAGCGCGTGCGCGTCCTGGCTGCGGCGCAGGATTATTTTGCCGCGATACCACCGGAACAAGGGGTCGATTCGATCAGCCTGTTCCGACAGCCAAACCGGGCAAGCGCCTTTTCGATCATCGGGCGGTTTGCGTTCGGCGCATGATGGCCGCAGCCGGCGACGGAAGGACGGTCCGGCGCCGGTCCAACGGATCATGCGCTAGCCTGCGAACAGGTCGGTCGCCTGCACGAGGATTTCCGTCATGCCCGGCTCACCCGCCCCATGGCCGGCATTGTCGATGAGCGTCAGCCTGGCGCCGGGCCAGCTTTGGCTCAGCCGCCAGGCGACGTCGGGCGGGCTTGAGATGTCAAGTCCGCCATGGACAAGCAGCGCCGGGATGGCTGCAAGCTGCGAGGCTCCGCCGACAAGATCCAGGCCCTCGACCCAACAGCCATGGCGCCAATAGTGGGTGACGATGCGCGCGAAGGCCAGCCTGAAGCGAGGGTCCTCGTAACGCGGCGACGGCTTTTGCCCGGGACGGATGGCCACGTGCGCCACCTCCCATGCGCACCAATCCCGGGCGGCCTTCTCCCGCACTTCGGCATCAGGACTGGCGAGCAGGCGCGCATAGGCGTCCGCAAGATCGCCATCCCGGTCTGCAACCGGTACGCCACGGCAGAACTCGGCCCAGGCCTCCGGGAAGAAACGACCGGCGTGACGGGTGATCCAATCGAGCTCCTGACGCGTGCCTGCCGTGATACTGAAAAAGACGGTCGAGCGCACCCGATCGGCGTGTTCTTGTGCATAGGCCAGGCCCAGCGTGACGCCCCAGGAGCCGGCGAACAGCAACCATTGGTCAATTCGCCGCAGCGCTCTGAGCTGTTCCATGTCTGCCAGCAAATCCGCTGTCGTGTTGGCCGCAAGGGCCAAGAGACTGTCGGCGGCATGCGGTGTGCTCCGCCCGCATCCACGCTGATCGAAGAGAATGACCCGGTAGCGATCAGGATCGAAGTATCGCCGCCAGTTGGGCGATGCGCCGGAGCCAGGCCCGCCATGGATGACAAGCGCAGGCTGCCCGGCTGGATTGCCGCACTCTTCCCAATAGACCTGGTGGCCGGCCCCCACGTCCATCAGGCCATGGGCGTAGGGTTCAATTGGCGGGTAAAGCTGGGCCATTTGGGCACCTCCGCACAGAATCGCGCTTGAATCGATTGGCGAATGACCAATCGACAAGGGGGGGCAGCCTGTCGATCGCCCCGCGCGCCGAATATGCATCTGCCAGGGCGACGGGCGACGTCATCGCGCCTTAACCCCGAATTGCTGCCACGAATGCCGCGACCGCCGTCTCCAACTGGCTGTCGTTGCAGATCTCCACCACGTCCGGCCCGGTTGGCGCCGCGTTCCCGGCGCGCGCCAGTCGCGCTTCGACATCCTCGGCAGGCTCGCGCCCGCGCGCCGCTATGCGCTGGGCGAGCAGCGGGAGCGGCGCGGTGACATGCAGCACGCGCAAGTTGGGATAGCGCGCGCGTGCCGCGTCGATGACGGTGCGCGAGACGTTGACGGTTACCGAGTTTCCCTGCGCCAGCGCGGCGTTGATACTGGCGGGTATGCCATAGGACAGGCCATGCGCATCCCACGCCAACGCATAGAAACCGGCGTCGCGCCGTCTGGCAAACGCGCTCGCATCGACGGCGACATGATCCTCGCCACCGGCATCGGCTGGCCGGGTGATCTCGCGCCGGGGAAAGTCGAAGCGCGGATCGCCGGCCAGCGCCGCCGCCGCGCCGGCAATCAGGCTGTCCTTGCCTGCCCCCGATGGCCCGACGACAAGGCAGAGCCGCCCGTCAGCCATATTTCGCGCAGAATTCTTCAGCGCTGAGCGCCCGGAAATCGGGCAGCGCCGCTGCAATCGCATCGTGCGACCAATCCCACCAGGCGATGTCCATCAACCGGTCCTGCGTCGCCTGGTCAAAGCGGGCGCGGATCGGTTTTGACGGCACGCCGCCGACGATCGCGAAGGGCGGCACATCCTTTGATACGACGGCCCCGGCACCAACCACCGCACCGGTGCCGATCGTCACCCCGGCCAGGACGGTCACGCCATGGCCGAGCCAGATATCATGGCCGAGCACGACCCGGTCGGCGCGCCGCCAATCGAAAAACGCGGTGTCGTCGCTGTCGCCCAGGTCATAGGCGATGGCGCGATAGGTGAAATGATGCTGCGCCGCGCGCCAGGTCGGATGGTTGCCGGGGTTGATCCGCACGTCGCGGGCGATCGAACAGAACTTGCCGATCTCGCTGTAGTCAGCGCTCGAATCCGAAACGATGTAGCTGTAATCGCCCATCGAAACTTCGTGGAGCCAGGTGCGCGCGCCCACCATCGTCCAGGGACCAAGGGCGCAATCGATCACCGCGGCGTCGGGGTCGATTTGCGGCGCGGCGCGGGCGGCCGGGTCTGCGCCAATCGGTCGTACCGGCACCTGCCGGGTGACATGCGTCCAGCCAGTCGCCGTGGCCTTGTCGAAGAGCCGCCCGCTCATGAGGCGACCCGCAACGGCGAGGCGTCGCCGCCGGCTTCGGGCATCGTGCCATAGATCCGGGCGACGACGGCGTCGGTCAACGCCGCGACCGGACCATCGAAGACGACCTTGCCATGCGCCATGCCAATCACCCGGCGGCAGTAGCGCCGGGCGATATCGAGCGAGTGCAGGTTGACGATGATGGTGATCCCCCGATCGCTGTTGATGTCGCGCAGCGTCGCCATGACGATTTCGGCATTGACCGGATCGAGCGATGCCACCGGCTCGTCGGCGAGGATCAACTGCGGCTTCTGTTGCATGGCGCGGGCGATCGCAACGCGCTGTTGCTGCCCGCCCGACAGGAATTGCGTCCGTTTGAACGCCGTATCGGCCATGCCGAGTCGGTCAAGCTCGACAATGGCGGCGGCGCGAGCCTCGGCGGGAAAGGATTTGAACAGCGAGGCAATGACCGGGCGCGCAGCGAGCGTGCCGAGCAGCACGTTGGTCAGCACATCGAGTCGCGGCACGAGGTCGAATTGCTGGAAGATGATCGCGGCGCGGCTGCGCCACTGGCGCAGCGCCCGCCCC
>JBMOHX010000048.1:0-15687 GCA_049317625.1 Phycisphaerales bacterium | reverse complement strand
CCGCGCTGGGCTCAGGGATGAACAACGTTGTCCGCGAGCTTGCGGTTCTTCCCAACGGCGACCTGATCGCCGGGGGCCACTTTACCACAGCGGGCGGGGTGCCTGTGAACCGCATTGCGAGATGGAATGGCACGGAATGGTCGGCCCTGGGGACAGGGATGGACGATGTCGTCACGACCCTCGCGGTCCTTCCCAACGGCGATCTGATCGCGGGTGGTTACTTCACCACCGCGGGGGGCATCGTGGCGAATCACATCGCCCGATGGAACGGATCGACTTGGTCGGCGCTGGGGTCGGGGATGAGCAACTCCCTGAGCACGAACGCAAACGTCCTCGTTTTGACCCCGCTTCCCAACGGTGACCTGATCGCCGGAGGCAACTTCACCACCGCGGGCGGGACCGACGCGGCCTCCATTGCCCGATGGGACGGTTCTGCCTGGACGGCGCTGGAGTCTGGCACGGACGGCGTGGTCTCCTCAATCGTCTTGATTCCCAACGGCGACCTGATCGCGACAGGCTTCTTCACGAGCGCGGGCGGGGTCGCCGCGGACTCCGTCGCCCGCTGGAACGGCTCGGCGTGGACCGCACTGGGGTCTTTGGGCACCAACGGCTGGGTGAACTCGCTCGCGGCTCTGCCCAACGGAAACGTGATCGCGGGGGGTTCTTTTTCCAGAGCGGGCGGGGCCGCGGCGAACTCCATCGCCGAGTGGAACGGATCGACTTGGTCGGCGTTGGGGTCCGGTGTCCTCGACCACTTCGATACCGCGGCCGTGGCGGCTCTGGCCGTTCTCGACAATGGCGACCTGATCGCAGGGGGACGGTTCACCACCGCGGGCGGAGTTGCGGCGAACAACATCGCCCGGTGGAATGGCTCGACTTGGGCCGCTCTCGGATCGGGGACGGACGGCACGGTGACCGCCCTCGCCGTGCTTCCCAATGGCGACGTGATCGCGGGGGGCCAGTTCTCAACCGCTGGCGGTGTCTCGGCGAACTCCATCGCCCGTTGGAACGGTTCGACATGGTCGGCACTTGGATCCGGTATCTCCTACTCGCCCTATCCCGCGGTCGTGTCAGCTCTGGCCGCGCTCCCCAACGGGGACCTCGTCGCGGGGGGGACCTTTGACACCGCGGGCGGCGTCGCGGCGAACAACATCGCCCGTTGGAATGGCTCGGCTTGGTCAGAGCTGGGGTCGGAACTCGAATCCTTCTTCATCAGCGCCTTGGCGGTACTTCCCAATGGCGACCTGATCGCGGGTGGCTTCCTATGGTTCGACGGCGCGACTCACGTCAGCGACGTCGCCCGATGGGACGGATCGGCTTGGTCGGAGCTGGGGTTCCAACCGGACGCCGCGGTCAGTGCCCTCGCCGTGCTTCCCAGCGGTGAGCTGATCGTTGCCGACAACTTCAACTACGCGAACGGAGTCGCGGCGGGCACCATCGACAGTTGGAACGGCTCGACTTGGACCGTGCTGGCTTCGCGAATCAACCAACATGTGACCGCCCTCGCGGTGCTCCCCAACGGTGACGTGGTGGCAGGTGGGCTGTTCAGTGTTGTCGAAGAACTGGTCGCGCCCTCGATCGCCCGCTACTCCATGACCGGCGGCCCCTCCATGGCGCTTCAACCTGAAGCCCAAGCAATCGCCGCAGGCCAAACCCTCACCCTGACCGCTTCACCCGCCAACGGCTACGCCGACGTCTCCGTCCGGTGGCAGCGCAACGGTGGCAACATCACCGACGGCCCCGGCGGCGCGTCCGCTGGCGGCGGCGTTGTCAGCGGGGCTTCGGGCGCGCTGGCATCTCCCACCTACCGCTCGGTCGCAACGCTCACTCTCACCAACGCCGCCGCCTCCGACGCCGGCAACTACACCGCCGTCTTCACCAACGCCTGCGGCACCGTCACCTCTTCCCCGGCCACCGTCACCGTCAGTTGCCCCTCCGACTTCAACCTCGACGGCGGGGTCGACGCGGACGACGTCATCGCCTTTTTCGCCGCGTGGGACGCTGGCTCCCTCGCCGCGGACTTCAACCTCGACGGCGGCGTCGACAGCGACGACGTGATCGGATACTTCGAACGCTGGGACGCGGGGTGCTGAGCGAAGCGCTCAGCACATTCGTGACAGCCACATTCCTGTGGCTGGGTCTGACTCGCCGCGTCCAGCGGCGAGCACGCCGGAGCGCTCTTCAGCCCGCGCCGCCGCGGGTGCCCCGCGCCCATTGAGTGCCCACGACAACCCGCGGCGGGTTGTCGTGGCACCGGTCGTCCGGGTCTTCAGCCTCAGCACCCCGGGAACCCGACCCCGCCCGCGTCCCACACGGCGAAGAACAGGATCACATCGTCGCTGTCGACCCCGCCCGAGTTGTCGACGTCCGCGCACGCCAGGCCGCGGTCCCAGTCGGCGAAGAACGCGATGACGTCGTCGCTGTCGATCGACTCGCTGACGTCGTAGTCCGCGAAGCACCCATCCGCGCGCCACGGGCACGCGGGCGGCTGTGTGAAGGTGAGACCCGTCACGATCCAACCCCGCGGTACGCCCTGATACTCGCCGTTGCCAACGAGCGCGGTCCCGTCCCCCGACATCGCCGTCACGCGGCGCAGCGTCCACCCGGTGAGATCGACCCCGGTCGTGGGCAGGTACGCGTTCAGATCGATCATCCCGAGCCAGTCGATCCACACGGACGCGTGCTCGCTGCTCCCGCAGGGATCGTCGTCCGCCGCGCCAGCGACCACCGTGCCCGTCGCGTCGGTCGCGAGCGCGTACGAGAACGGGTAGCCGCTCGAGACACCCAACTCGCGCATCACACCCGCCTCCCAGCGGAAGGCGTTCACGCGGACCTCCTCTCCCACAGAACCCGAGTACCCCACCACGACATCGCCCGCCGCGCTGATGCCCGTCCCGCACGAGAACGCCGCGTTCGGCAGCACGCCGAGACTCTCCATCCCTCCCGCCTGAATCCACTGGAACGCCCGCGTGCCCTCCGACGAACCGCTGAACCCAGTGACCGCCGCGCCGTCCGCGCTCACCGCGAACGCGCACGACGAACCGCCGCCGACAAGCGTTCCCAGACTCTCCGCGGCACCAACTCCCGTCCAGCGGATCGCGCGGATGTCCTCCTGGGTCCCCAGTGACCACGAGCCCCCCACCACAACGCCGCCCTCCGCGCTCGCGTCGTACGCGTTGGATTGCGACTTGCCCGCCAGCGTGCCGAGCGACACAAGGCCACCACCCGATGTCCAACGGCACGCCCGATCCCCCGCCGCGGACCCGCTCGTCGCGGCAATCACCGCGCCATCACTGCTCACGCCCGCGCCGTAGCACACCCAGCCGCCGGTCAGCACGCCCAAGCTGGAAGTGCCGCCGCCGCGCGTCCACACAAATCCCCGACGCCCGCTGCTGGTGTCACAGGTACCGGCGACCACCGCGCCGTCGGCGCTGATGCCGGTGCACGACGACCAACTCCCACCCGGGAGCAGCGGCGGACTCTCGAAGATGGGCTGGGCGGCAACCTGCGCGGCAGACACGAGCATCCCGGTCAAGCCGAACGTGAACGCAGCTCTCTCGCAGTGCATAGGGCGCTCCCCCGATCAGAGTTCCAGACGTGCGAAGGAACTCGGACAATAATAGGAAGAATATCCGGCCGAGGCTTACCGCGTCCGACACTGGTCGAGAAACTCCACCCCCCGCCGCAAGTGCGGGATCACAATCGAGCCACCGACAATCAGCGCCACGTCCAGCGCCTCCCAGATCTCCGCATCACTGCACCCCGCGTTCACGCACTGGTCAATGTGGTACGCGATGCAGTCGTCGCACCGCAAGACCGCCGAGGCCGTGAGGCCCAGCAGCTCCTTGGTCTTCGCGCTGAGCGCACCCTCCTCGTACGTCTGCCCATCGAGCCTAAAGAACCGCTTGGTCACCAGCGTGCCGCCCTGAGCGATGGAGCCGTCCGGTCGTGCCGCCCCCGCCGCGCTGCGCTCGGCATCATCGCCCATGATCCGCGCGTTCATCTTCGTTCGGTACGCCTGGAACTGCTCGTATCGGTTCATGGCGGATGATAGTGCGACCGTCCGGTTGACCTCCCGCGGCACGAACGCTGGCGCGGGCCGCTCACGCGCGTACTTCACACGGTGCTTTCGAGCGCCGCCCTTGCCCCCAGCCCCGCGTCTCGGTACGTTGTCCCTCAAGGAGAGGTCCATCATGCGAAACATCATCCCGGCGGGGTTCCAGCGTTTGGGTGCCGCGGCGTTCGAGCACGTGTGTGCCGCGAGGGCGGTCGTGGCATCGATCGTCGCGGTGGTGGCAACACTCCTCACTCCCTCAGCCATGGCTCAGTCTTGCGGACCGCAGTGGTTACCGACGGGCGAAGCCGTCGCGGGAGTCGACGGGGATGTGTACGCATCGGTGATGTGGGATCCGGACGGGGCAGGCCCGCAGACCGCAAAGTGGGTCGTGGGTGGCAGGTTCGGCGGCGCGGGCAGGGTTGCAGCCAGCAGAATCGCGGTTTTTGACTTTCATACGGGTGAATGGTCGGGGTTGGGATCGGGGATGAACTCGGATGTCTGGGCCCTGGCAGTACTTCCCAATGGCGACCTGATAGCCGGCGGTGCATTCTCAACGGCGGGCGGGGTCGCGGCGAACTACATCGCCCGGTGGAACGGCTCGGCGTGGTCATCGCTGGGGGCGGGGATGGGCGATCATGTGTTCGCGCTGGCTGTTCTTCCCAACGGCGACCTGATCGCGGGAGGCTGGTTCACCAGTGCAGGAGGGAACTCGGCGAGCTTGATCGCGCGCTGGAACGGCTTCACCTGGTCGGCGTTGGGCACGGGGATCGGCACCTTTATCCCCGGCGGTAGCTTTCCCATGGTGAGCTCGCTTGCGGTGCTTCCCAACGGCGACCTGATTGCAGGAGGCAACTTCATCTCAGCAGGCGGCTCCTCGGCGCAGTACATCGCCCGCTGGAACGGCTCCACTTGGTCGGCGCTGGGCTCGGGGATGAGCTCTTCCGTTTCCGACCTGGCCGTGCTTCCCAACGGCGACCTGATCGCCGGGGGCTTCTTCAGTACCGCGGGCGGCGTCCCGGCGAACGGCACCGCCCGATGGAACGGCTCGGCTTGGTCGCCGCTGGGTTCAGGAATCAATAGCGGTGTGTTCTCCCTCGCCGTGCTCCCCGACGGCGACCTGATTGCTGGAGGCAGTTTCACCACCGCGGGTGGGGTCGGGGCCAACCGCGTCGCACGCTGGAACGGAACCACGTGGTCGGCGCTGGGGTCGGGCGTGAGTTCCACTGTGCAGGCACTGGCCTCACTTCCCAACGGCGACCTACTCGCGGGGGGGAGCTTTACCACCGCGGGCGGGGCCGCCGCCAGCCATGTCGCACGCTGGAACGGTTCGACATGGTCGCCCCTTGGATTGGGGATGACTGGTACCGTAGACGCTTTGGCCGTTTTTCCCAGCGGCGACCTGATCGCGGGGGGTACCTTCACCACCGCCGGCGGGGTTCCGGCAAACCGCATCGCCCGCTGGAACGGCTCGACGTGGTCTGGCCTTGGCTCGGGATTGGACGGCAACCCTCCCGACGTGCAAGCCTTGGCCGTGCTTCCCAACGGCGGACTGATCGCAGGGGGTTACTTCACAACCGCGGGTGGTGTCGCGGCCAATCGCATCGCAAGTTGGGACGGCTCGGCCTGGTCGCCGCTCGGGTCGGGGATCACCCCCGGACCCGATGTGAGCGCCCTCGCCGTGCTTCCCAACGGCGACCTGATCGCGGGGGGGTCCTTCAACATAGCGGGCGGCGTTGCGGCCAACTCCATCGCCCGCTGGAACGGCTCGACTTGGTCGGCCCTGGGGTCGGGGATATCCGCGTTCGTGGGCGCGCTGGCCGTGCTTCCCAACGGCGACGTGATCGCGGGGGGTTCCTTCACCACCGCGGGCGGGGTCCCGGCGAACAACATCGCCCGCTGGAATGGGTCGACCTGGTCGGCCCTCGGCCCGGGATTGAGCGGCGGCCTCACCAGCGTGCGGGCCTTGGCTTTGCTTCCGAACGGTGATCTCATCGCGGGGGGCTCCTTCACGACCGCGGGCGGGGCCCCGGCAAACCGCATCGCCCGCTGGAACGGTTCGACGTGGGTGCCCCTTGGGTCGGGGATGACCAATACGGTCGACGCTTTGGCCGTGCTTCCCAACGGCGACCTGATCGCGGGGGGTACCTTCACCACCGCGGGCGGGTTTGCGGCGAACCGCATCGCCCGCTGGAACGGCTCAACGTGGTCGGCGCTGGGATCGGGGATGAACGACGCCGTGTACGCCCTGGCCGTGCTTCCCAACGGCGACCTGATCGCGGGTGGCACTTTCAGCCTTGCTGGCGGCGAGGTCGCGCCGAGGCTCGCACGCTACTCCATGACCGGCAGCCCCTCCATGTCATTTCACCCCTCAGTGCAGACCATCGCCGCTGGCCAAACCCTCGTCCTCACCGCCTCACCCGCCAACGGGTACTCCAACGTCTCCGTGCAGTGGCAACGCAACGGTCTCAACATCACCGACGGACCCGGCGGCGCATCTGCCAGCGGCGGTGTTGTCACGGGAGCCGCGGGCTCATTGGCATCACCCACCTACCGCTCCGTCGCGACACTCACCATCACCAACGCCGCCGCCTCCGACGCCGGCAACTACACCGCCGTCTTCACCAACGCTTGCGGCAGCGTCACCTCTTCCCCGGCCACGGTCACAATCAGTTGCCCCGCAGACTTCAACCTCGACGACGGGGTCGACGCGGACGATGTCATCGCCTTCTTTGCCGCGTGGGACTCCGGCTCCCTCGCCGCGGACTTCAACCGCGACGGCGGTGTGGACAGCGACGATGTGATCGGCTTCTTCGTACGCTGGGACGGGGGGTGCTGAGCGAAGCGCCCAGCACATTCGTGGCAGCCACATTCCTGTGGCTGGGTCTCGCTCGCCGCGTCCAGCGGCGAGCACACTGGCACGCCGCACTGAGCGAATCTCCCGTCCGGCCGCCCGTACGACCGCGCCAAGAACCCACCTGACGCGGGCGTCACCAGGGCCGAGCCAAGGGTCTCTTGCGACGCCGAAGCGGTACCATCGCCTCATGACCAACGAACCGCCGAACTCCGGGGACGCCTCTGTGCTCCTGTCGCGAGCGGCCAGCGGCGACCGGGCCGCGGCGGACGAACTGCTTCCCTTGGTCTACGACCAGCTCCGCAAGGCCGCCCAGATTCATATGGCCGGTGAGCGGAGCGGCCACACGCTCTCCGCGACGGTGCTGGTGCACGAAGCCTACTTGAAGCTCGTCGGGCCTCGCGACGTCCCGTGGGGCGGGAGAGGCCACTTCTACGCGGCGGCGGCGGAGGCCATGCGCCGGATCCTCATCGACCACGCCCGCGCCAAGGCCGCGGTGATCCGGGGTGGTCCGGGAGCTCAGGGAGATGGTGGCGCGGAGGCTCGCCGAGCAGCGGTGAACCTGGCGTCGCTGCCCGACCCGACCTCGGAGACAGAATCCGCCGGATTCCTGATCCTCCACGAGGCGATCGCCCGCTTGGAGGGCGTGGACAAGGACGCGGCGGCGGTCGTCAAACTCCGGTACTTCGCCGGACTGAGCACCGAGCAGACCGCGGAGGCCCTCGGTGTTTCGGCACCAACGGTGAAGCGGTCCTGGGCGTTTGCCCGCGGCTGGCTGAAGGAAGCGATCGAAACCGGACGGGTCTGAGTTGAGCGGCGGAAGGCACCCATGACGGAACACGAGCACAACGACTTGCGGCGGCTCTTTGACCTGGCGATCGCCGCGGCGCCCGCAGATCGCGGCCCGTTGCTCGACCGCGAGTGCAAGGGCGACGCGGGGCTGAAGAAGCGCGTCGAAGCGATGGTCGCCGCGGCGGAGGATGAACGCTTCATGTCGGCGCCGACGCTCGACCTCCGCGGTCGCCCGGCAAGCCCCGACGCGGCGGACGCGGCGACCCTCGCCTCCTCACGCGAGGGCCCGGGCACGCGGATCGGACCGTACAAGCTGCTCCAGCTCATCGGCGAGGGAGGGTTCGGCTCGGTGTTCATGGCCGAGCAGGAGAAGCCGGTGCAGCGCAGGGTGGCGCTGAAGGTCATCAAGCTGGGGATGGACACGCGGCAGGTGGTCGCCCGCTTCGAGCAGGAGCGGCAGGCCCTGGCGATGATGGAACACCCCAACATCGCGCGGGTGCTGGATGCCGGGGCGACCGAGACCGGGCGGCCGTTCTTCGTGATGGAGCTTGTCAAGGGCGAACCGATCGTCGCGTACTGCGACAGGAACAACCTAAGCGTCCAGGAGCGGCTCGAACTCTTCGCGCAGGTGTGCAACGCTGTGCAGCACGCGCACACCAAGGGGATCATCCACCGCGACATCAAGCCGTCGAACATCCTTGTCTCCACGCAGGACGGCCGCCCGCACACCAAGGTCATCGACTTCGGCATCGCCAAGGCCACGGCGAGCAAGCTGACGGAGAAGACCCTCTTCACCGAGCACAAGGCGCTCATCGGCACGCCCGAGTACATGAGCCCCGAGCAGGCCGAGGGCAACCTCGATATCGACACGCGGACGGACGTGTACTCGTTGGGCGTGCTGCTCTATGAACTGCTCACCGGCACGACACCCTTCGAGGGCACGGCGCTGCGCTCCGCGGCGTACGCAGAGATCCAGCGGATCATCCGCGAGGTCGAGCCACCCAGGCCCAGCACGCGGCTGAGCAACAACACCGACACGATCGGCAGCGTCGCGGCGCAGCGGAGAAGCGAGCCCCGCAAGCTCGGCACGCTCGTCCGCGGCGAGCTCGACTGGATCGTGATGAAGGCGCTCGAGAAGGACCGCCAGCGTCGCTACGAGACCGCGAGCGGGCTGGGCATGGACATCATGCGGTACCTCGGCGGCGAAGCGGTCCTCGCCGCGCCCCCGAGCACGGCCTACAGGTTCAAGAAGTTCATCCGGCGCAATCGAAGTGTGGTGCTCGCGGGTTCTGCGGTGGCGGCGGCGCTGCTGATCGGCGTGGTCGCGTTCGCGTGGCAGGCGAAGATCGCCGGCGAACAGCGCGACCTTGCGATCGAGGCTCAGCACGCGGCCGACACCCAGCGCGACCGCGCGGTCAAGGCCGAGGGCGAAACCAGCAAGCGCGCCGCCGAACTGAAGCTGGTGGCCGACTTCCAGGCCGACATGCTCGCCCGCATCGATCCCGTTCTCGCGGGGCTGCAACTCTCCGCCGACATCCGCGCCCAGTTCATCGCTTCTCTCGGCGCTCCCGAGGGGGCGAGAACCGAGGCATCGATTCCCGAAGCCGAGCGTGCCGCGGAGCTCGCGGCCTTCGATCGGCAGTGGGCGCGGATCAACGCCGCGGACGCGGCCCGGAACTTGATCGACCGCACGGTGCTCAAGCCCGCGGTCGCGTCGATCGACGCGAAGTTCAAAGGTCAACCCCTCGTCGACGCCAGTCTCCGCCAGTCCGTCGCGTCTGTGTACCGCGGCTTGGGACTGTTCGACGCCGCGCTTCCGCTGCTTCGCACCGCGCTCGACACGCGCAAGCGGGTTCTGGGCGAGGACAACCCCGATACGCTTGCATCCACCAACAACATGGGCCTGCTCTTCGAATACCAGGGCGATCTCGCCCGAGCCGAGCCGTATCTCCGCGACTCTCTGGAACGATTCCGGCGCGTGCTCGGCAACGACCATCGCGACACTCTGAGCGCGATCAACAACCTTGGGTACCTGCTGGAAGACCTTGGCAAGCTCGCGGAAGCCGAGCCGCTGTACCGCGAAGCGCTGGAGGGGCGCAGGCGCGTGCTCGGCAACGACGACAGCGACACGCTGATCTCGGTAAACAACCTCGGGTTCCTGCTGATGTCGCAGAGCAAGCCCGCCGAGGCCGAGCCGTATCTCCGCGAGGCGTACGAATCGCGCAAGCGCGTGCTCGGCGAGGACGACCCGGAAACGCTGGTTCCGCTCAACAATCTGGGCCTAGTGCTGCAGCAGCAGGGCAAGCTCTCGGAGGCCGAACCGTTCTATCGCAAGTCGCTGGCGAAGCGCCGCCAGTTACTGGGCGAAGAGCACCCGCAGACGCTGACGGCGCTGCACAACATGGGGTTCCTCCTGAGCGCTCAGGGCAACCTCGCCGAGTCCGAGTCACACTACCGCGACGTGCTGGAGAAGCGGCGGCGGCTCCTAGGCGACCGGCACCCCCACACCCTGGCCTCGATCAACGGCCTGGCGAGCGTGCTCCGCGCGCAGGGCAAGCTGGCCGAGGCCGAGCCCCTGGCGCGCGAGGTGCTGACCAGCCTGCGCACCACCGTCGGAGAAGAGCACCTGAACACACTGTCGTCCATGATGAACCTTGGTGCGCTGCTGCAAGCTCAAGGGAAGTTGTCCGAGGCCGAACCGTTTCTGCGGGAGGCCACGGACAAGAGCCGGCGTGCGCTGGGCGACGAGCACCAGGTGACGTTGAAGGCGATCGCCGCGATGGGCAAGCTGCGGTTTGACCAGAACCGGTTGCCGGAGGCTGAAGCGTTCGATGTCGAGGCCCTGGAGAAGCGCCGGCGCGTGATGGGCGATTCGCACCCCGACACGCTCAACTCCGTCGTCGCGCTCGGTGAGTTGCGCGTGGCCCAGAAGAACTTCGCCGACGCACTGACGCTGCTCACCGCGATCGAGCCACAGGCGAAGCTCGCGTTCACCGGCGGCAACGCGACAACATACGCCAACCTGCTCAGGAATCTGGGCGCGGCCCGTACCGCGCTCGCGAAGAACCCCGCCGACTTCATAGCGGCCGAAGACCAACTCCTGCGGGCGCACGGCATCTACCTGGCCTCCCGCGGCGAGCAGCACAAAGACACGCGAGCCACGGCGCAGCAGCTCGTCGAGTTCTACCTCGCGTGGGACAAGGCCGAGCCGGGCAAGGGACACGACTCGAAAGCGACGCAGTGGACGACCAGGCTCGAACACCCGTCGCCGGACCCGAAGGACGCAGCGAACCAAACCCCTCCCACTCAGCCGAAGTGATCCTGTCGGCGAGAACGGGAAGGCGATGAACGAGATGACGGCACTCCTGACCAAGATGAAGCGGTTGCGATCGACGGAGCGGCCACGGAGCCCGCTCGCGAAGAACCGCATGGCATTCTGAAGACATCACGCGCGGAAGCGCGGTCAACGTCGAAACCCTACGAACGTCGTGGGGGTGGTTGTAGTCTGGACATGAAGAAGGAGATCGTGATGAAGTGGAACAACGTGTACGCGGCGGCGATGTGCTTGGGAGTTCTGTCGGTCGTCGGGACGGCCCGCGCCGCCGGGCCGAATGATCCGAACACCACGGCGCGCACGCTGGTGGAACAGTGCGCGAGCATCAAGAAGGGCGACAAGGTGATGATCTCCGGCCGCCCCACCGACATGGCGCTGCTCGAGAGCATCGCCGTTCACGTCCGCAAGTTGGGCGCGTTCCCGATGGTGTCGGTAACCACGGACCAACTTGCCCGGAGGATGTTCGACGAGGTTCCGGCGGAGTTCGATAGTCAGACCGACGCGCTGGGCCTGAAGCTCGCTGAGACCCTCGACGTGATGATCTCTCTGGATTCGATGGAGAACCCCGCGCTCTTCGCGGGTGCCTCGCCGGCACGGTTGGCCGCGCGGGCCAACGCGGGCACGCCCGTGTTCGAGACCATGCTCAAGAAGAATGTCCGGCAGATCGTGCTCGGAAACGGTCTCTTCCCCACGCAGGCGACGGCGCAGATGTACGGCATCGAACGCGAGCAGTTGGCGGCGACCTTCTGGAGCGGCGTCAATGTCGACTACGCCGCGCTGCAGTCGACGGGCGAGAAGGTGAAGGGCCTGTTCGAGTCCGGCAAGCAGGTGCGCATCACGAATCCCAACGGGACCGATCTCTCGTTCGGCATCCAGAACCGCCCGTGCTTTGTGTCAGACGGCGTGATCTCGAAGGAGGATCTGGCCAAGGGCGGCGCGGCGTGCCAGGTCTGGCTGCCGGCGGGCGAGGTCTTCTCGACGCCGGTTCCCGGAACAACGACAGGCCGGATCGTCTTCGACCGCGTTCTCTTCGAGGGCAAGGAGATCACCGGCGTCACGATCGATCTCAAGAACGGCAAGGTCACCTCAATGACCGGGGGCGCCGGGTTCGAACCGATCAAGGCCCAGTACGACGCCGCGGGGTCGGGCAAGGACGAGTTCTCCATGTTCGACATCGGGATCAACCCCGCGGTGAAGTTGGTGCCGGGCACGAAGCTCCTGAACTGGGTGCCCGCGGGCATGGTGACGCTGGGGATCGGCGGCAACATCTGGGCCGGCGGCACGAATGACTGCGCGTACGGGTTCACCGGGTTCGTGCCGGGCAGCACCGTGACCATCGACGGCAAGGCGGTCGTCGAGAAGGGGACGCTCAAGGAGTAGTCCCCGGCAGAGCAGCGACCGCGTTCGGCGAGGGCCTCTCCGGCTTCTCGCCCACCGCCATCGTGCGCTCGGGTGGGAGCACCCCAGCGCACTTTCTCCGTCTACCTTTCGCCCATGCGACTGGTCATCCAACGCGTCAGCGAAGCCTCCGTAAGCGTCGACGGCGTCGAGCGCGGGCGGATCGGCTCGGGACTCATGGTCCTCTGCGGCCTCTTCGCCGACGACACCGAGACCGACCTCAAGTGGTCCGCCGAGAAACTCCCCGTCCTCCGGATCTTCGAAGACCCCGCGGGCAAGATGAACCTCTCCGTCGCCGACGTCGGCGGGGGCATCCTCCTCATCCCAAACTTCACCCTCGCCGGAGACGCCCGCCAGGGCCGCCGTCCGGCGTTTGATCGGGCCATGCGACCCGAACTCGCCCAACCCGCCTTCGAGGCGTTCACGAAGTTGGTCGCCGCATCGGGCCTCCCAGTGGCAACCGGCGTCTTCCGCGCCCACATGAAGGTCGCGCTCGTCAACGACGGCCCAGTCACCATCATCCTCGACTCCCGCCCCCCAACCCAGCCCTAGGCGCTCTCCCTCCCCAGTTTTCGCTCATCGCTTTTCGCTTTGGCCTCTCCGGGCCGGCGTCTTCATTTGCTGCTTTGAGCTTTGAGCTTTGAGCTCCGAGCTTTCCGCTTTCCCCTCCCCCCGCCATCAAGGGGCGCTTCGCTACGACCGATAGTCCCTATCATCGGCCCCCAGTGGGGGGCCCGCGGTTGCGACCGCGCGTGCAGCCCGAGAGACCGACCGTATGGCCAACCCTCATACAAACCATCCCGCGCCGGCCTGGGCGGAATCAAAAGGCGCACTCGCCACGTTCGCCTTCTGGGCGGTCCCGACGATTTTGGGGGTCTTGGCCGCCGCGGCCTTGCAGTTGTGGGTCATCTTCCCTCGAATGGGTGCTGGCTCCGCGGACCTGGATCGCTGTATCGCCCTGGGTGAACTCTACCGCGAAGGCCTGTCGGATCAGCCGACGGTCGTGTGCATCGGCGATTCGGTTTCGGTCGAGGGGATCGACGCCTCGGTGGTCGCGGCGAACGCTCCCCCGGGTTGGCGGATCCTCAACGCCGCCCTGAACGGCGGCGACCGGCTCGAGCAGGCCGTGATGCTGCCGGCGCTGGCCAAGGCCCAGCCGACGTACGTCGTGTGGACCTGCCGCGCGATGTACCTGGGGGCTCCGCCGGCAGACCTGCACGCGGACCGGGCCGCCGCGTATCGCATCGCCGACTTCCCCGAGGCCTGGCCCCAGGATTGGATCACCTCGAAGACCCCCGGGCTGACCGAGGACCTGATGGGCTCGCTCACCGGACCCAAAGTCAAGTCGGAGTTGCACTTCCGCACCTCTCTGATTCACGCAACGGACCAGAAGATCAAGGGGATCTTGAAGGGCGGGAGCTTCCGCGCGGCCGACGCCGCGGACTGGGGCGCGCCGTTCCAGATGAACATCAGCATCACCGGCCCGCGTCTGGACCGGCACCTGGAGGCGCTCAGAGACGAGCACGCCGAGCGCATCGGCAAGGGCAAGCAGGTCCGCGAGTACGAGCGGATGGTGGAGTTGCTCGCTGCCGCGGGAGTCAGACCGGTGCTGGTCGTCGCGCCTGTCCACCCGGCTATCCGCGAGAAGGGGTGGTTCGAGCCAGAGGTGACCGAGCTGCGGGCCTTGGCCGCGAAGCTCGCGGCGGCCAACGGCGGGGTGTTCATCGACGCCTCCGACCTGCTGACCGCAGAGGACTTCGCGGACGGGCAACACCCGGGGGCGAGCGGACGACAGAAGCTCAGCGCGCTGATCGGTTCGAAGCTGCCGGCGCCGACCGGAGGGGGACGCTAACCCGTGCTCTTCCAAACCCCCGAGTTCCTCGTTCTGTTCGCGCTCAGCATGCTGGGCATCGGGCTGCTCAAGCACAACCGGCACCAGCACATCTTCATGGGCATCCTGAGCTACGTGTTCTACGCGTGGTGGGACGTGCGCTTCGTGAGCCTGCTGCTGGTGACGAGCCAGGTCGACTTCGTCGCCGCGCAGGGGATGGACGGCATCAAGGTGAGCTGGGGTCAGCGACTCAAGCTCGCGGGGGTGGTGATCCTCGGTTCGTTCGCGACGCTCGGCGTGAACTGGCCGATGCTGCAGCACGAGACCGAGCCCTTCTCGTGGGGCGCGCTGCTGGACCCCAAGTGGAACGGGGTGTGGGGATCGGTAGGCGCGTGCAGCGCGTTCGCGATCCTGGCGCCGGTGTTCTACGAGTTCTACTTCAAGATCAAAGACCCGCAGAAACGGCGCCGCGCGTTCCTCTGGACGAGCGTGGTCGCGAACCTCCTGGTGCTTGGGTTCTTCAAGTACTTCGATTTCTTCACCGACAGCCTGCACGGCATCGGCAACATGCTGGACATGAAGATCCCCGTCCCGCACCTGGAGGTGCTGCTGCCGGTGGGGATCAGCTTCTACACGTTCGTCTCGATGAGCTACACCATCGACGTCTACCGGAAGGAGTTCCCCGCGGAGCGGAGCTTCCTGCGGTTCGCGCTCTTCGTGTGCTACTACCCGCACCTGGTCGCCGGCCCGATCATCCGCCCCGACAACTTCCTGCCGACGCTGAACAAAGCCTGGGTGCTCAGGGGCGCGAACATCCTGAGCGGGTTCCACCTCTGCCTCAACGGGTTCATCAAGAAGGTCCTGATCGCGGACAATATCGCGCGCCTGGTGGACGTGGTCTTCACCGACCCCGGCAGTCAACCGACGATCGTCATCTGGCTCGCGACCGTGGTGTTCGCCGTGCAGATCTACTGCGACTTCAGCGGGTACAGCGACATCGCCCGCGGCGTGAGCCGGATGTTCGGCGTCGAACTGCCCCTGAACTTCGACTACCCGTACTTCTCGACCTCGATCATCGACTTCTGGCGGCGCTGGCACCTCTCGCTCTCGACCTGGCTGCGCGACTATCTGTACATCCCACTCGGCGGCGGGCGGGCGTCGCCGTCGCGGGTGTACTTCAACCTGATGACCACCATGGTCCTGGGCGGCATGTGGCACGGTGCTTCCTGGAACTTTGTCATCTGGGGGGCGTACCAGGGCGGGCTCTTGTGCATCAACCGGCTGCTGCGCTCGGTCTTCGAGAAGGTCCCAGCGGTCGACGGGTTCCTCAAGTCAAAGCCCGGCACCGTGCTGCGCTGGCTGGTGACGATGTACTTCGTCATGCTCGGCTGGCTCATCTTCCGCATCACCGACTTCGACAAGCC
>JBMOHX010000047.1:0-15997 GCA_049317625.1 Phycisphaerales bacterium | reverse complement strand
GCCTCCTGCTCGAGCTCGGCGATGAGGATGTTCCGGAGCGGGGCGCGGCAAGGCTCGGGGACCGCGAGATCGGCCAGCTGCTTGTCGATCACCGGCTCGTACGCCGTTGCACCGGGGTTGGAGCCCACCACGCGGATGTGGACCACGTCGCGGATCCAGAACTCCATGCCGGGAGGCTTGACGGCAACGGTGAGGACCAGGTGACCGCCGACGACGGGCCCCGGGGGGGCGGACTTCAAGAACTTGCCGTCGGGGTGGATGTACCAGAGGTCGTCCGACTCGTCGCCGAAGATCGTGAACTGCTCGGAGTACGCGACGCCGCGCCATTCGCGAAAGGTCTTCTCGTGGGTCTTGTTCCCGCCGCGGGTGCGGCAGAAAACGTGACCGGCTTGGACCCGCCAGTGCACCGGCGTATCGATGCTGATCAGGTAGCCGAGGGTTCGGAGGAAGACGGCGATTGGCGGTTGCTTGCTGTCGCTACCGATCGACAGGGTGTTGTCGGCAAGAAAGTCCGCGGTTCGAGGGATGTCGCCCGCGGTGTAGTCAGCGACGGGGTTGTCGTGCTTGAATGTGGTGATGAAGATCTCGGCTTCTCGCACGCCGACCGCGTTGCACTGGACGGTCGAGTCGGTGTAGTCGCGCGCGATGTAGAGTTCGACCGGCGATTCCATGACATAGCTCACACGAGCCGGCGGCACCACGCCCTTGTTGAAATCCGGCCATCCCGCCTTTGCCCAATCGGTCGCGCCCGCCACTCGCTCCTCCTTACCAACCGTGCAGTTCTTTGAGCTTGCCACGCGTCTGGGGCCCGACGATGCCGTCTACTCCGAGGCCGAAGGCGGCTTGGAACGCCTTGACCGCGCCCGTGGTGAGCGGGCCTTGGATGCCGTCGATCGGTCCGGGGTTGAACCCGAGGTTGTTCAGCCGCTGCTGGAGGCCGCTCACGGTTTCGAGGGGGTCGAGTTCGCCGAGCCGGAGCGGCCACTTGAACGACGGCCTCTCTGCCGTGTTATCCATCCACACTTCGAGCGTTCCTGACCTGGCGCCGGGAGGAATGCGGGCTTCGACGAGACCGTCCGCCCCTGACGTTCCCTCCACCGGTTCGGCGCCGTCGATGCGGATCAGGAACTTCTTGTACGGGAGCGGCGCACCAACGCTGTCGCGGACGACGATGCGGACCATGACACCCGGCTTCGCGGACTTGTAGGTATGCTTCTGCTCTGTGGGGGCGGCCTCGTCGCGACTCTCACGTTCGGGGATCTCGATGACGTCGCCCGGGTAGATCAGGTTCGGGTCGGGCCGGAGCTTGCGGAACGCGGCGTTCTCCGGCGCTTCGTAGACGGTTCGCCACGACGTGAAACCGTGGTCCGCGGCGATGGTCGAAAGACAATCGCCCTGCTGGACGGTGTACGGGGTGCCCATGCGTCGCTCAGGCTTTCTCCCACGCTTCCTTATCGAGACGCGGGAACGTGACTTTGCAGGTACCCGGGTCGATGCCCTCGATCCGCGCGAAGCCCTTGTGGTCGAGCGTGCCCTCGGCGACGGTGGAGCCGTCGGGAAGGGTGACTTTGTAGGCTTCGCCCGGGACGGGCTGGTCGGCCTCGTCGATGAGTTCGATCTCGATCCAACTGGTCTTGACCTTCGCCTCCTCGGGGGTCGGCGGCTTGAAGGCTTTGGTGGTGACGGGCGCGTACTTGCCCTTGCCGGTTTCCGCGGCCTTGGCTTTGGCCTCGGAGATCTCGCCGGGGTCGGCGTTGTCGGCTGCTTTGGCCTCTTCGGGTGCCGCGGGGGCGACCGCGCTCCCGCCCTTGCCGGACTTTGCACTTGCCATGAATCAGACTCCCTTCCTGCGAGACGCGCCGGTTGACCGGCGGATGGACGTGTGTTGAACCGAGGGTTAGCCGACGCTGATCATCCCGCCCTTGACGGTGGTGGAGGCCCCGCCGTCGAGGGTCGCGGCGGCGCCGCCCTTGAAGTCGGCGGTGGTGCTGCCCTCGACCTTCATGGTGAGCCCCTTGGCTTCGAAGCCCGTGCCGGCTTCCTGCTTCATCGCCGCGTCGGCCTTGTAGGTGACGTTGGTGCTCTTGATGTCGAGCGAGCTTGAGTCGATGGCCATGTAGGAACCACCGCCGACCTTGATGGTGATGTTGGTCGTGGCTTCGAGGATGATGGTGTCGGCCTTGATGTGGACCTCGCCGGTGACCTGCGTGGACTGGTCGGCCTTGAAGATCTCGATGACCTTGTCCTTCACCGTGAGCGACTTGCTGCCGGTGATCTCGACGGCTTCCTTCCCGCCGACGGTGAGGTTTCGGTCCTTGACGATCTCTTCTTTGTGGTTGCCCTCGACGAGTTCCTCGCGGTCGATCTTGACCCACTCGTACTTCTTGTTCTCGACGATCAGGTGGCGGTCGTGACCGACCGTCTCGAACCGGTCGTTGAGCACGCGGATGTCCATGTTCTTCTGGGCGTGGATGAAGATCTGTTCTTCGCCGGCCTTGTCCTCGAACCTGAACTCGTTGAACCCGCTCCCGCCCTTCGAGGACGACGACTTCAGCGTGGACATCGTCTTGTTGTCGGGGAGGGGGTACGGCGGGGCGTTGAGACCGTTGTAGAGTCGGCCGGTGACGATGGGGCGATCCGGGTCACCCTCGGCGAACTCGACGATCACTTCCTGCCCGATGCGCGGGATGAACATCCCGCCCCAGCCCTTGCCGGCCCAGACCTGCGCGACGCGGATCCAGCAGGATGACTGCTCGTCCGCCTCGGAGTGGCGGTCCCACGGGAAGATGACCTTCACGCGTCCGTGCTCGTCGGTGAAAACCTCTTCGCCGCTCTGCCCGGTGACCACGGCGTGCTGGGGACCGCAGATCAGGGGCTTGGGGGTCAGCCGCGCGGTGCGGAACTCGCGGTCGGCGGGCATGGCGGTGAAGCCGCACTGGAAGAGCTCGTTGCCGGAGCTCTTCCCGGAGCTGTAATCGTCGGTCTCGGCGTGGCAGGCGAGGCTGACCACGACGTACTCGCGGTGCTGGTCTTCGCGCGGGAAGCCGTCGAGCGTGAATCTCGCGCCCAGGGTGAGTCCGCGGAGATCGCCGCGGGCGCGGCAGAGCTCGAACTGGGAGACGGACTCGTCGGCGCGCCGCCCCGCGAGGGTTTCGGCTTGGGCGGCGGTGATGATGCGACCGGGGAAATCGAAGGCGGTCGAGACCGACTCGATGCCCTGCGCCGCGTCCTTTTTCCCCTCGGGAATCACGTTGGGGTTCATGAAGTCGAAGTCGCGGATGACGAACGACTTGGTCTGCAACTGCTGCTCGACGGCCCACTCCCACACGCGTTCGACGCCGACGTTGCCGGACGATTGCTGGATGTAGGGGATCTTCTCGTACCCGGCGACCTCGGCGAGCTTGGCGACCGAGTCGGCGATGACCATGGTGTGCTTGCCGTTCTCGTGCTCGAAGTAGTAGTACAGGCCCACTTCTTCCATGAGACGCGAGACGAAGTTGAAGGCGCTCTCGCGGTACTGCACGATGTACTCGCGTGCGGTGTAGTCACCGGTCGCGGCGGTGACCTTGAAATCGCTGAAACCGGCGTCGCGGAAGACCTTCAGGATCACGTCCAGTACCGAGAGGTTCTGGAAGATCTTGCAGTCGATGGACCGGGTGAGGAACCAGAGCCATGGCACGAGCGTGGCGCGAAACTGGTTGGCGCGTCCCTCTCCGGGGGTACCTTCCTGGACCATCCGAGAGACGTAGCCGTTGACGTAACGGGTCTGGCCGTCGGTCCGCAGGAGGCGGATCGTGCAGTTTTTCCCGATGAGGTCCGCCATCGCGATGTCGTGCTTCTCGCTGCGCAGATCGAGCTCAGCGGTAAAGGGCCGCCCGAGCTCTTCGGTCATGTGGAAGCCGCGGAGCAGCACAACGTCCTCGCCGAGCGGGGTGTTGATGGCCAGCAGCCTGTTTGCTTGGGTTCTCTTGTTTTCTGCCATAACAACCGCCCTCCCGCTCCCGAAACCGCTCTTTCATACCGCCGGACCGAGCCGGCGTTCCTCGCACGAGGTTCTGATCCGCGCGTCACGCGGGCCGGAACTTCGGGCGAACGAACCCATACAACTGCGGATACTTCCGGTTCCCGCCCTGCCTGTCCATCCGATCGTTGCGCTCGTACACCCCGTCGCCGTCGGTGGAACCCTGCTTCCCGCTGCTGGTGTTGCCCTCGATGGTGACCATGCGGTTGGTGCTGGGGTCGAACGATTTGACGACTCCGGTATGTGACCCGGACTTCCCGGCCTTGGGGTCGGCCCAGAACTGCTTGTCCCCGGCCAGGTTGTTGGCCATTTTCACGCCTTCTCGCATGTCGCCGGAGCGCTGCTGGTACTCCTTTTTCGCGGCCGCGACCGCTTTGTCGTACTGCTCCTGGATCCACTTCTTCTTCGCGTCGAGTCCCGGCGCTAGGGCGGGGTCCTTCGTCGCGTCCTTGATCGCCACCGCGAGCCGGTCGCGCCGCTGGGACTCGGCCTGCTTGAGGGCGGCGTCTCGGGCCTTGACGGCGCGCGGGAGTGTGTCGAGCACCTGCTCGAAGACGAACAGGTCCCCGGCCCGCGGGGCCGAGTTTCCCGCCAGCACGTCGGCGACGGTAAACCTGGAGTTGATGCTCTTGCTCTGGACCCAGACCGCCGAGGCGAGCGCCGTCTGTGGAACGGTTGTGTACCCGCCCAGGAGCGACGCCGCTTCGGCGTGGCAGGTGTAGACGAACGCGGCGCACCAGGACGCTCCCGCCTTCTGACCCACCGCTTCGAGGAACTCTTCGACCTCCGCTCCGCTGTTGTGGGTCTTTCCGTCGGCGCCTCGTACCTCGCGGACGTCGATGTGCTTCTCGGCCATCTTCGTCGCGAGCAGCCCGTAGAACGCCTGGAACTCGTCGATGGCGGCCAGCATCACACGGTTCGCGCCACCCTGGAGGATCGTCACGACGGGTGCGAGAATGGGGGTGAGGTCGGTGCACGTCCCGAGCGAGTGGCGGAGTCTGTCCGCCGCCCTCCGGACCTCGGCGAGCGCCACCGCCGCGTCGGGCCCGGCGAATGTGCAGGCGGCACCCTGAGAGGGTCCATGCAGCGCAGAGCCAGCGAGCGCCGGCCACGCGGAGCCTTGGAAGCCCCCGGACATCCCGCCAGAACCTGTCGAACCGCCAGACGACATGACCGATCCGCCCCCTTTTCCTTACTCGAAGCTGTACGCGAACTCGCTGTCTTTGACCTCGACATGCACGCGGTGGACGGGTCGGCCCTCCATGAAGCGCTCGAGGAGTTCCTTGCCGATCCGCGGGAGCATCGCCCGGGTGATGATGGCGTCGATGGCACGCGCGCCCGAATCGATCTCGGTGACGCGGCTCACGATGAGGTCCGCGACCGCGGGGTCGTAGCTGAAGGGGACCTTGTGGCCCTCCTTCACGCGGGCGCCGACGCGGGAGAGCTGGAGCGCGATGATGGAGCGCATCATCTCGTCGTTCAGCGGGTAGTACGGCACGATCGAGAGGCGGCCCAGGAGCGCATCGGGGAAGACCTTGCGGAGCGGCTCACGGATGGCGTCCACCAGACCCTTGGGGTCGGGCCGCAGTGACGGGTCCTTGCAGAGCTTCATCACCATGTCCGTGCCGACGTTGCTCGTCAGCAGGATGATGGTGTTCTTGAAGTCGATGTCGAGGCCCTCGCTGTCCTTCATCGAGCCCTTGTCGAAGACCTGGAAGAAGATCTCGTGGACGTCGGCGTGGGCCTTCTCGACCTCGTCCAGCAGCAGCACGCTGTACGGGCGCCGGCGCACTGCCTCGGTCATCACGCCGCCCTTGCCGTAGCCGACGTACCCGGGGGGGGAGCCCATGAGCAGCGAGACCTTGTGGGCCTCCTGGAACTCGCTCATGTTGATGGTGATCAGCCCCTGGGGGCCACCGTAGAGGGCTTCGGCGAGGGCGATCGCTGTTTCAGTCTTGCCCACGCCGGAGGGGCCGACGAGCATGAACACGCCAACGGGACGGCCCGGGTTGTCGAGCTTGGCGCGGTTGAGCTGGATGCGTTCGGCAACGGCTTCGAGCGCGTGACGCTGGCCGATGACCCGCTTCTCGAGCGTGGTCGGGAGCGTGAGGACGGTCTTCATCTCGTCCTTCACCATGCGGCCAAGGGGGATGCCGGTCCAGTCGGCGACGACCGCCGAGACCGCCTGCGCATCGACGCTCGGGCTCAGGAGCGGGGTCTCGCCCTGGAACTCCTCGAGGCCGGCCCTGAGTTTCTTGAGCTCGTCCTTGATCTGCACCCGCTCGGTATCGCTGACTTCGACGGGCTTCTCGCCTTCCTTCGCCGCGGGGGAGAGCTTCCCTCTGAGCTCGAGGATCTTGGAGACGAACTCCTTCTCCTTGGTGTACTTCTCTTCCATAGCGGCGAGTCGCTTCTTCTCGGCTTCGATGGTCTCCTTGATCTCGTCGCGGCGCTTGTGGTGGTCGGCGCCGAGCTTGATCTCTTTCTCCACGAGCGCGAGTTCGCGGTCGAAACCGTCGATCCGCTTGCGCAGGTCGTCGATCTCGCCGGGGGTGGCGTGGAGGCCGACGGCGACGCGGGCGCACGCGGTGTCGATCAGGCTGACGGCCTTGTCTGGGAGTTGGCGTCCCTGGATGTACCGCTTGCTGAGTTTGACCGCGGCCTCGAGCGCCTCGTCGAGCACGAGGATCTTGAAGTGCTTCTCCATCACGTCCGCGAGGCCGCGGATCATGAGGAGGCACTTGGCCTCGTCGGGCTCGTCGACCTTCACGACCTGGAAGCGGCGGGTCATCGCCGGGTCTTTCTCGAAGTGCTGCTTGTACTCGCTCTGGGTGGTCGCGCCGATGGTGCGGAGCGTGCCGCGGGCCAGCGCGGGCTTGAGCATCTGGGCGGCGTCGCCGGTGCCGGCGTTGCCGCCGGCTCCCATGAGTGTGTGGACCTCGTCGATGAAGAGGATGATCGGCTTGGGAGAGGCCTGGACCTCGTCGATGACCTGGCGCAGGCGGTTCTCGAACTCGCCTTTCATGCTCGCGCCGGCCTGCAGCAGCCCAACGTCCAGCTCGAGAAGCCGGACATCCTTGAGCTGCGGGGGCACGTCGCCCTTCACGATCCGCTGCGCGAAACCCTCGACGACGGCGGTCTTGCCGACGCCCGCCTCGCCGGTCAGGATCGGGTTGTTCTGGCGGCGGCGCATCAGGATGTCGATGCACTGACGGATCTCTTCGTCGCGACCGACGATCGGGTCCATCTTGCCGCTCTTGGCGGTTTCCGTCAGGTCCTTCGTGTACTTGCGCAAGGCCTCCTGCTTCCCGAGCTGCGCGGGGGCCATGGCACCGCTGGCATCGCCCGGGGCACCCTCGATCCCGCGCTGGTCGGCCGCGGCGAGGACGGCCTCGGGGCTGCCGTCGGTGACCTTGAGGAACTGTTCTCCGAGTTGGTCGGCGTTGATCTTGTCGAACTGCTTCGAGATCTTGAGCAGCTCGGGGCGGAGGGTCTGCTCGTTGGCCAGTGCAAAGATCACGTGGCCGGAGCGGATCGAGGACTCGCCGAACTTCAGCGAGGCGAAGGTCCAGGCACGCTCGACGGACTCGATGAACTTGGCGGAGATGTCAGAGATCTGGTTGGCGCCCTTGGGCAAGCGGTCGAGTGTGGCCTGGGTATCCGCCACCAGCTGCGACACGTCCAGGTTGAAGGCCTTGATGACGCGGTGAAGGTCGCTGTCCTGGGTCTGCATGAGCTGGTGCAGCCAGTGCACGAGCTCGACGTACGGATTGCCGCGGAGCTTGCAGAAGACCGTGGAACCTTCCATCGCCTTGTAGCCGATGGCGTTGAGCTTTCCGAAGAGTGCCGCCCGAGAGATACCGGCCATGGTCGAGGTCTCCAAGAATCATCGAAACCGCGAGGGGAACTCATCTGTCCCCCCCGGGAGAGAACATTAGAACGCTGAACGCAAGGCGAGGTCGGCCCGGTTCTCCGGGCTCCCCGCGGAGAGGACCCAGGAGGTCCACCCCAGACGGGCACCGCCGCCCAATCTGCTTCCGGGTACTTCTTCTTTTTTTAGCACGAGCTGGGCGTCCCACCAGAGCTCGTCCCCCAGGTAGTTGCGGATCCACGCGGCGAGCCGCCGAGCGCTCCGCGTGCCGGGCAGCAGCCGGTTGTACTCGGCGAGCCCCATCGGTCCGAGCCGCAGCCGGAACGCCCCTCCGCAGTCGAAGTAGGTGGACCCGCACATGGCCCCGCCGCCGACCCCACCGAGCTGGCCCGCGGCGGCCCCGCTGGGAGGCGTGACGCCCAGCGAGCAGCGGTACTGCTCGGGGACTTCGACGTACCGGCCCGCGAACTCTTCGATTTCGACAGGGATGCGGAAGTAGTCGCTGAGGATGTCGCGGAGCCCTTCGGCGTTTTTGTGGGGTGACGCGAGGCGGCCGGCATAGTGGAGCTTGGCGACATCGGAGACGGCATCGCGGTGGCGGAACGAGTCCATGCCCACCCCGAAGGCCGAGCCGATGTAGATCGAGTAACGGCTCGTATCGCGGGCGAGTTGGAGCTCTCGCTCGGCGGTGGTGACCGGTCCCGGGAGGGGGGGCTCCCACCGATCAAAGCTCGCGGGCATCTGGCTCGCCGACCACGCGCGGTAGAAGAGGCTGACCATCCGGTGGTTGAAGAGATCAAAGAAACGCGCGAGGGTGGGGTCGCGGTTGATGCGTTCGCGGCTGCGTGCGAACTCGGTGAGGTGGAGGGGCATGGGACCGTTAGGCCCCAGCAGGCCGATGAAGTTGACGAACAGCCGAGCCTCCGCCTTGTTCGTCGGGTCCTTGAACTCCGAGACGGTGCAGGGGGCAAAGGCGAGCGAGGGCTCCTGGCAGAATCGGATGGGATCCTGCTCGGCGCGGTCGGAGCGACCGAATCCGGGCCGGTCGTGGTGCAGCGCCTCGATGCGGCGGACGAGCGCCGTGAAAGAGAACTCCCAGGGGTCAGAGCGGAGGCGGTCGCGCAACGCCGACTTGGCTTCTTCGTCGATCTGCTTGCTGGAGGTCAGGCGGGGCGCGTGCTCGGGAAGGTCGATGCCGCCGTCGGTGCGCGCGGCGTCCTGGATGGCCTCATCGATCGAGACCGTCGAACCATCGACGCGGTCACGGGCACCGCTCGCACTCACAGCATCGGCCGTTGGCCGACCTGAACGTTCCACCGCATGATCTCCCCTCGCTCCACGGATCGGACGACCGTTTCCGTGAAGGAGTTCATCGTAACGTACCGAGCAAAGAACTGTTCCAAAACCGATCCGAGCAGAAATCCGCCCGTGCCCTCGAACTGCGTCTCTTCGAGCGTGACCGACACTTCCAGGCCGCGCGCGAAGGCGATGGCACCGGAGGACGGGACGCGCCGCGTGATCGTCCGGGTTTGGAGCCCCCGCACGCCGTCGATCTGCTTCCGGATGGCGGGATCGCCGACGTTGCCGTACAGCTTGAGCATGTCCCGTAGAGACGCGGCTCCCTGCCGTTCGTCCGACGAGATCTGCCCGTCCCCGTCGATGTCCTCGTCCGTCAGCGAGAGGTAGTTCAGCGCGAGGTGGCTGACCAGCCGCCAGGACGCGTCGCCCTCCGCATAGCTGGCGCGTGGGGGCGTGGGCCCGGCGACGACGCGGATTGATTCGATCGGCGCGCCCACTTCCAGCGAGAAGTCCGACTTGCCCTTCCCCACGGGCATCTGCAGAGGCAGGTCGCGGTTGGTGCAGATCGCTTCCACCGACAGCTGGCGCAGGTTGGGGCTGTAGGGGGCGTTGCGGGCGTCCACCAGGGAAAGATACAACTCGCTCCCCCCGTACCCGGTTCGGCTTCCCACACGGCGTTCCCGCTCGGAGATCACGCGCGGCACGCGGTTCACCGCGAAGTAGGCCGCGGAATCGAGTGGGTCCTCGGCACCGTCGTCGGTCGCGGCGTAGAACGGTCGGAAGACCTGCTCATCGCCGCTGCCAGCACCGAATCCGGTGACGCTGTTGACCCGGTAGACCTCGAAATCGAGTGGGCGGGTGCGGTCGGGGATCACCTGGAACTCGCTGGCGCGATCGGAGATGAAGATGCGGTCGCAGCGTTTGGGGAAGAGGTTCACCGCGGGGGTGCAGTTGGTCAGAAAGTGCTCGGCGGAAACGGCCCCGTCGAGGTCCGGGTCCTCCGCGTCGAAGGCGATGATGAGATCCACAGCCTGCGCGTCGCACTTGGCGAAGACCTCCGCCAGCCCCTGGAGCTGCACGAACATGAAACGCTGTGGGAACGCGAAGTACTCGTGGAGAAGGCGGTACCCCTGGAAGGAACGGCCGTCGTAGGGCAGGAGTGATTCCGCCCGGTCGTACCCGAGCCTGCGGATGGCCGACCCCGGGAGCGTGGCCTGCCAGGATCCGCTCTTGTTGCCGACCGGCACGGGCCGCACGATGACGCTCTTGGCGTGGCCGAGCAACTGCTCGTAGAGCCGACCGCCGGTGCCGTCGCTGCTCTTGATGTAGAGCGGGAGGCTATCGACCGCGACTTTCGAGAACGGAAGGCCCGCGGTGGTCTTGAACCGCAACCGAAGGGCCGCCTTCGGGGGCGGAGAGGAACCCCGTCCGGTGGTGGGGAGGATCTGGTCGGTGCCCCACACCCGGTTGAGCTCGAGCACGCCGACGTCGCGCGAGAAGTAGCGGGCCTCGCCGACGACGAGCGGCCAGAGGGTCAGGTTGTGAGCGGTGCGGTATTCGCAGGCTCCCATGTCGCGCCCGGACTGGCTACGCATCACGGTGCCGCGGGGAACCTTGACACCCTTGGCGAGCCCGGCTTCACCGGGATCGTGCCGCATGTGCACGATGCACATCGAAGGGGTGGGCGCGAGGTAGTGCGGGTAGATCGTTTCGAGGAGGTTGTGGGTGAACCTGGGGAACTCGGCGTCGAGCTTGAGCTGGACGCGGGCCGCGAGAAAGGCGTAGCCCTCGAGCAGGCGTTCGACGTAGGGGTCGACGCAGGGGAAGTCCTCGATGCCCAGACGACCCGCGATCTTGGGGAACTCGCGAGCGAACTCCTTGCCCACGGTCTGGAGGTGGCGGAGTTCACGGTCGTAGTAGCGGAGGAGCCTGCGATCCATTGCCCGTTGCGTCTCCAGAGTATCGCGAGAGCGTGAAGGGGCTTAGGCCGCCCCTTCTTTGACCTCGCAGCGACCGGTCTCGAAATCAACCTCGGTGCGGACGAAGAGGGGCTCGGGCATCGGGAGCGGGCAGAGATCGCCGGCGATCTCGAACTGCGCCCGGTTCCCGGCCGACTCGGTGACGTCGGTGGCGTGAACGACCAGTGTCCGACGGATGATGCGCGGCTCGAAGTTCGCGATCGCGTCCTGCACCATGCGCTCGAGGCGACCCGCCCGGATGCCCGAGACGGTGAGCCCGGTGAGATCCGGCAGCCCGAAGTTCAGCACGCTCTTGGCGACGAGCGGGAACTGGTGGACCTCGTCATCGAGGGCTCTCGATGGGCAGTTGAGCAACCAGTTCAGGTCGCGGAGCACCGCCGCACGCAACTGGCGCATCGACATCACGCGCCGATCGCGGCTCTCGAGGCGCTGTTCGGGCGCGTCGTCGATCAGGCGGTCGAGCAGCGAGGGTTGAAGACGATCGCTCGTCGTCAGTTCAGCCACCCGTGACCTCCTTCGGGAGGTTCGCGACCGTTCCCACGCCGGCGCTCATCCGATCCGAAGGCCATTCCGGCTCGCCGTCGCCGATCTGAATGGACCGGGTCTCGAACAGCGAGAACTCCCCGGCGTCGGTCGCGAAGAGTCGCTGACCGACCGGGAGATCGCCCGCGGGATTCGCAACCCACTGCGTCTCACGGGCCATGCGAACCGGGCCCGGATTGGCCGGCACTTCGGAGCCGCTGTAGCGGGCCGGGATGAAACCATCCTGCGCGGCGCCTGTGGTCCAGAGGAATCGGGCCGGGGCCCACACGGTGTCTCGGAGGTCGACGGGCTTGTCGATGATGATGGCCCGAACGCGGTGCCAGGGAACCCAGTAGTACTTGCCGCCCACCATCGCCTCGAGCATCGGGCCCAGGCGGGGGTCGGCGTCGGCGATCCACTCGAAGGGGGTCTTGACCGGTTCGCCGCCACTGGACTGGGTGAGCGCGAACCCGGCGGAGGCGGGAGCGGCTTCGAGGGCCTCGGCCCGCAGTTCGGCAGCGGCGGCGTGATTGCCCTGACCATCCAAGCTCATGGCTGCGATCAGCTGCTGAACCCACGCGTCGGGCTCGCCCAAGAGCAGCGCCGAACGCTTGCCGGCGAAAACTTCAGAGCGCAGGTGCTCGCAAAGAATGGCCTGACGGCACGCCTGAGCCATGAGGAGCGCCTGCGGGTTCATTTCGGCGACGACTTCCAACTGGGTCGCGGCGCGATCCCACTTGCCGAGCACAGCCAGAAGCTGAAAGAGGAACACACGCAGCTTGGAGTCCGCGGGCGATTTGCGCACGTCGCCTTCGAGCGCGACGAGGGCCTCGTCGAGACGTGCCAGCTTGATGAGTTCTGCGGCTGTCATGCGAGCTCCCATTCGAGACTATGAAGCACCCCGCATCCGCGTTCGCGGGTCCGGGGCGCAAATACGAAAGACCCCGAGCGACGGGTGCCGCCCGGGAGTCTTCGCGATGATTGGGTAGGCGGTGGCATTCCACTCGCCAGCAGATCGATCAGACCGTCTTGTTGGTCTTGACGTTCCAGCTGCCCTTGACGGGGCCGCCGGCGGCCGCGCCCTTGGCGTCCTGAGCCTGGTACTCGAACTCGATCTGGGTGAAGTTCAGCTCGACGTTCTCGGTGGGGATGTCGTCGCCCGCGCCAGCGCCGCCCGTGTCGAACTTCGAGACGACCACGTCGGTCATCTTGACCTTCACGAACTCGAGCTGCGTACCGCCGGCCTTGCGGACGACGAGCAGCGCGGTCGGGATGTGCTCGCCGGTGGCGCTCTTCTGGAAGAGGACCGGGGAGGACTTGTCGATCTTCTTGGAGAAGGCGAGGTTCTTCAGCTCGCACTTGCCGGAGCCAGCGCCGGTACCCGCCGCGGACGTGCCGGTCTGGGCAACGCCGAAGTTGTACGAGATCACTTCGATCTCGCCCTTGTGCTTGTGATCCTCGGCTTCGCCAGTGATCCCGTCGATCTTGATAAATGAGTCAAAAGCCATCCCCAACTCCTTACTTTGTGTCGGTGCCTACCTCGTGGTTATCACCCGAACCCTGCACAGGGCCGATGATCGTGACACGCCACCGTCTCATGTCGCGATCTTGGACCCCCGTTCGCAGCTTCGCGTTCGGAGAGGAAGGGCCAACACTATACGCTCATTCCCGAAATCGGGCTCGCCGGATTTCCCGGGGAGCCCGCGGCTTGTATTGCGAGACTACTTACCGCCCTTGGCAGACGGCAGCTTCGACACTAGACGGAGAGAGACCGTGAGGCCCTCGAGCTGGTAGTGCGGACGAAGGAAAAACTTTGAGCTGTAGTACCCGGGGGCACCTGGGATTTCCTCGACCTTGACCTCGGCGGCGGCGAGAGGGCGACGGGCCTTGGTTTCTTCGCTGGAGTTGGCGGGATCGCCGTCGACGTACTGGAGGATCCAGTTGTTGAGCCAGCGCTCCATATCGCCCCGCTCCTTGAAGGAGCCGATTTTGTCGCGGACCATGCACTTGAGGAAGTGAGCGAACCGGCAGACGGCGAAGAGGTACGGGAGACGGGCGCCCAAGGCGGCGTTGGCGGTGGCGTCCGCGTCGGCGTACTCGGCGGGCTTGTGGAGGCTCTGGGCACCGACGAACACGGCGTAGTCGGTGTTCTTCCAGTGCGAGAGGGGCATGAAGCCGTTCTTGGCGAGCTCGGCCTCGCGACGGTCGGTGATGGCGATTTCGGTGGGGCACTTCATGTCGGTGCCGCCGTCGTCGGTGGGGAAGGTGTGGCAGGGGAGGCCTTCGACCATACCGCCGGACTCGACGCCGCGGATACGGGAGCACCAGCCGAAGTGCTTGAAGGCCCTGGTCACATTGACGCCCATGGCATAGGCCGCGTTGGACCAGCAGTACTTGTCGTGCTTGGCGCTCTCGGTGTCTTCCTCGAAGGCGAACTCTTCGACCGGGTTGGTCTTCGCGCCGTAGGGCAGGCGGGCCAAGGTGCGGGGCATGGCCATGCCGATGTAGCGGGCGTCGTCGCTCTCACGGAGGCTGCGCCAGGGAGCGTACTCGGCACCCTGGAAGATCTTGGTGAGGTCGCGGGGGTTGGAGAGTTCCTGCCAGCTTTCCATGTTCAGAAGGCTTGGGTTCGGAGCGGTCAGGAAGGGGGCGTGGGCGGCCGCCGCGATCTGAGCCATGCCGGAGAGAATCTCGACGTCCGGGGGAGTGTGGTCAAAGAAGTAATCGCCGATGATCGAACCGAAGGGCTCGCCGCCGGGCATCCCGAACTCGTTCTCGTAGAGCTTCTTGAACAGGGGGGACTGGTCCCACGCGGTTCCCTTGAACTTCGCGATGGTCTTGCCGAGCTCTTTCTTCGAGATGTTGAAGACGCGGATCTTCAGCGTCTCGTCGGTCTCGGTGTTGTTCACCAAGTAGTGCAACCCGCGCCACGAAGATTCCAGCGACTGGAAGTCGGCGTGATGGAGGATCTCGTTGACCTGCTCGGAGAGCTTGCGGTCGATCGCGGCGATCATCGCCTCGATGGACTTCACGGCGTCATCGGAGATCGTCGCGACGCCGTCGAGCGCCTGAGCGGCGAGGGTCCGCACGGCGGACTCGATCGCTTCCTTCGCGCTGGAGGTCTTGGGCTTGAACTCTTTCTGGAGCAGCGACTCGAGATCGCCTCCGCCGAACTGGATGCCTGTAAGTCCCTGGGACTGGGTGTTGGCTTCGGACATGGACCGGGTTCCTCCGCGAAAGTTGGGTGCTTGAGTAAAGGTTGGCCGGGCCGTCTCAGCCCTGCGGCTTGGGGGCGGAGCCCAAGCTCTTGAGAAGCTCGGGATCGTTGAGGATCTTGCCCATGAGCTGCTCGGCGCCGCTCTTGCCGTCCATGTAGGTCAGGAGATTCGCGAGCTGGGTGCGGGCTTCGAGCAGTTTCCGGAGTGGCTCGACCTTCTGCGCGATCGCCGCGGGAGAGAAATCGGCCATGCTCTCGAACGTGATGTCTACCGCGACGTTCCCGTCGCCGGTGAGCTTGTTCGGGACGTTGAACGCCACGCGGGGCTTCATGCTCTTGAGGCGGTCGTCGAAGTTGTCGACGTCGATCTCGAGGAACTTGCGGTCGGCGACGGGTGCGAGGGCCTCGGCCGGCTTGCCCGACAGGTCCGACATCACGCCCATCACGAACGGGAGGTTGACCTTCTTCTCGGCACCGTACAACTCAAGGTCATACTCGATCTGCACGCGGGGCGCCCGATTGCGAGCGATGAACTTCTGGCTGCTGGCTTTCGCCATGGTCCGATCCTTTCGTTGAGTGGCCCCGCTTCAAGAAGAAGCGAATGGCCGGGCTTCCGATGGTATGTTTTCGGGCCGGTACCGTGCGGCGACCCGAGTATTTTTTATCTGATCCCGCTCCGAGTACCACCGGGACCAGCGACTCGCGATCGTTTCATCCCGTCCGTTTTACGAACTTCCGTCCTGAGGCGGGGTGCTGACCTGCTCGAGAACCCGCACGGCCTCGGCGTTGAGCACGTTGACAATCTTGAGGAACGGCTGGCCGATCATCAGGATCGCGCCCTTCACGATGAGAGGCACCGGGCTCGATGGCTCGTGGGCGTCGAAGTAGCGGATCACCTTTTCCAGAGCCGCACGGACGTCTTCCCGACTCCGGACTTCGCCGCTGAGCGAGGGTCCGCCCCCTCCACCCCCCCCACTACCACCGCCGGTCCCACCGCCGCCTCCAGCTCCGTCTTGAGTGCCGTCGGACCCGGGAGCTGCTTGGCCTGTTCTGCGTTCGATCTGCACCGCGGCGTCTTTGAGGAGTTC
>JBMOHX010000046.1:0-16085 GCA_049317625.1 Phycisphaerales bacterium | reverse complement strand
GAACCTTGAGACCTTGACATGACGGACTTTACCTCAGACCCGCAGGAATCGAGTCGTCGACCGTTTCTCAACTTCCTGGGTGTGAGCGTGCTCTGCCTGGGCCTCTTTCTCTGGCTCAAGCTCCGCCTGGTGAGCTCGGTACCGAAAACCGCCTACGCCGAGCCCGAACCCGCTCGCGAGCAGACCCAGTCCCAGCCCCTCCCGGCCGAGCCCCACCCGCTCACGGCCACGGAGAAGCAGCTCCCACCCGAGGTGCCGCAGCCGGACCTGATTCGTTGAGCGGCCATCGGATGCGGTACCATCATCCGCCGTGCCCGACCCCACGCTGACCTCTCCCTACCGCTCGGACTTCCACGCGGAGTTCGAAGTCGAGACCAAGACCCTGGTCCGCAGACGCTTCATGCTCCTGTGCGGGCTGGTCGCGCTCGTCAATCTCATCGTGCTCGGCATCCCTCTGTTGCTGGAAGCCGTCTCCGGCAACCCGGCGAACAAGCCCGAGTCGGCCGTTTCTCCGGTCGCGATTCTGCCGGGCGCTGTCGTGATCTGCGGGGTCGCCGGTCTCGTACTGGCCTGGCGGACGAGCCTCTCGAGCCTCGTGCTCATCCGGCTCGCGTATGTGATCATCGTGATGGACGGTCTGGCGGCGATCTGGCTCTTCCGCGCCGATGTCCCGCGCGCCCCCGGCCTGGGCGCCGTGCTCATTACCCATCTGCTCGCGTCCATCACGCTGCCCTGGACGCCGCGGCAAGCGGCGACGCCCTTGATCCCGCTGTTGCTGGTCAACGCCGCGGTCGAGATCGCGCTGTCGCAGCGTTCCGTCCCGGAGCAGGTGCGGGCGATTCTGCTGAGCCTACTCGTTGGTGCGCCCGGCCTTCTCGTGACCTGGGCGAAGTACACCCGCAACGTTGAGTCCTTCAAGCTCCGCTTCTTCCAGCGCCGCTACGGCGAGGTGAAGCGGGAGCTGATCGATGCCCGCCGCATCCACGAATCGCTCTTCCCCAAGCCCATCTCCATCGGCCCGCTGCGGTTCCGCTACCTGTACGAGCCGATGCGGCAGATCGGCGGTGACTATCTCTACGCGAGCGAACTCCCCGCTCCCGAAGGCCGCGGGAAGCGTCTCAACGTGGTCCTTATGGACGTGACCGGCCACGGCGTCGCCGCGGCATTGACGGTGAACCGTCTCTACGGCGAACTCGAGCGCATCTTCGCGGAGAATCCCTCTGCCCCGCCCGGTGAGGTGCTGCGGTTGCTCAACCGCTACGTTCACCTGACGCTCGCGCCTCACTCGGTCTACGCGACCACGCTCTGCGCCCGGGTCGACCCCGTCCGAGACATCGTGGAGTACGCCTCCGCGGGGCACCCGCCGGGGATCCTTCGCTCGGTCGACGGCCGCATCCACGAACTCCCGTGCACCGCGATGGTGCTCGGCGCCAGCCCGGAAGCGGAGTTCCTCCCCGCCCAGGCCAGCGAGAAGTTTGTCGCCGGCGACGCCCTCATCCTTTACACCGACGGCGCGCTCGAGGCGCGGGGCAAAGACCGCCGCATGCTCGGGCTCAAGGGGCTTCGCGACCTCATCGCCCGCTCCCGACCCATGCCCGACGGCGGCTGGCCCCGGACGGTGCTCGCGGCGGTCGAGGCCTATCGGGTTGGCGCGCCCACCGACGACACGCTGGTGGTCGAGGTCTCACGCCCCGTTGGCGAGCGTCCCAGCGGGACATGGGCTTTCGGGCCCACACCCGGCGAACGCTACGGGATCGTTGTTCGTGACGACCTGACGCGGATGTGAGGTCGGTGGTCGTGCGGCACCGCGCACTGTGGAGCGGCGTGGAGCAGACGCCCGGTCCCCGCGCGGGCGCTACACGCCGATGTCGCGCCGCATGACCTTGCCCTCGAACGTGATCTTGGCGCACGCCGCGTAGGCGTTGGCGCGGGCCTGTTCCATGGTCGCGCCAAGCCCGGTGACATTCAGCACCCGTCCGCCGCCGGTCACGAGCGTGCCGCCCTCTCCGCGACGCGTGCCCGCGTGATCCACGAACACGTTGGGCATCGCGGAAGCGGCTTCGACGCCCGTGATCTGGACGCCCTTCTTGGGGTTGTCCGGGTAGCCCTGGCTCGCGAGCACAATGCAGCAGGCGGGCTCGGGCTTCCAACGCACGTCGACTTCGTCGAGCCGGCCCTGGCACGTGGCGAGGAGCAGCTCGAGCAGGTCGCTGTCGAGCCGCGCCATGAGCGCTTGGCACTCGGGGTCGCCAAACCGGCAGTTGTACTCGAGGACCTTCGGCCCGGACGGGGTGAGCATGAGGCCGGCGTACAGCACGCCCCGGTACGTGATGCCCTCTCGCTTGAGCGCATCGACCGTCGGGACGAGGATGTCCCGCTCGATGCGGTGCATCGTGTTCTCGTCGAGATCCTCACCGGGGCAGATCACGCCCATGCCGCCCGTGTTCGGGCCGGTGTCGCCGTCGCCCAGCCGCTTGTGATCGCGGCAGGAAGGGAGCGTGAGGATGGTGCTCCCATCGGTGATCGCGAGCACCGACAGCTCGCGGCCCTCGATTCGCTCCTCGATGACCAGCTCTCGGCCCGCGTCGCCGTGGACCTTCTTGATCATGATCTCGTCGATGGCCGCGATCGCCTCGGCGAGCGTCGACGGCACCACGACGCCCTTCCCCTTGGCGAGCCCGGAGGCTTTGATCACCGGGAGATTGGGGATCGGGGCCTTGCAGGCCGCCCCGATGGTCGGGTCGGTTTGCACCAGCCGATCGAAGTACTTCCGGCGGTCGCCGAGCACGGGGTAGGTATCGGCCGCGGCGATCGCAAGCGAAAGAACGGTCTGGGCCCGGGCCTGGGCCTCGATCGCGCCCGCGGCCGAGGGTGGCATCTTCGCGAGCGCTTCGGGGATCCGGCTCACGATGAACGCACGCTTCTGATCCTCGCTCTCGAAGTCGCGGACGGGTCCGAGGGTGACGTGCAGGGTCTTGTCGTTGCGCACCTTGGCGGCGAGCCAGGCGAACGCGGCGAGCGGATCGGTAAACGTCCGGCCGTCGGCGATCGGGACCGAGGCCGCTCTCAGCAGGGTCTTGGCCCACGCCTTGTTGGCTTCGATCTGCGCGCCCTCGGCCGTGGGCCCGAAGACCAGTGTGCGTTCGTTGGCGAGTTTGTCCGCCAATCCTTCGGCGAGCGGCTCTTCCGGCCCTACGACAACCAGCCCGATGTTCTGTTTCTCACAGAACTGCTGCGCGCGGTACGCCTCCCGCACGTTGACGGGGACCTCCATCGGCTTGCCGAGGGCCGCGAGGCCGGGGTTCTCCGGGTTGGCGATCCAGAGATCTCCTAAACGGGGCGACTGGCGGAGCTTGACGGCCAGCGCGTGCTCGCGCCCTCCGCCGCCGACGAGAAGTACGTTGATGCGTTCGGACATGGCGGCATGGTAAGCGCGCGGGCGGGGCACGCGACGCCCCGCGTGGCCAGGTCTCGCGGGGCGGCCGCGAGGGATGGGTCGCCGCCTAGGATCCCACATCGGTCCCGCCTTTGCGGCGGACCCCCTTGGGCGAGACCCCCGAACAAAAGGGTCTACCCATGCTCACACATCAAGGCACTTCGGCACAAACCCGCCGGCGCGGCCACGCGCTCCTCGACAACCCCTCCCGCACCAAGGGCACGGCGTACACCGAGGAGGAGCGGCTGCAGTTGGGCCTGCTCGGGCTTCTCCCGCCGCAGACCGAGACGCTCGATCAACAGACCGTTCGCGCGTACGGTGCCTTCGAGCAAAAGGCCACGCCCCTCGACAAGCACATCTATCTTCGGGCGCTCCAGGACACCAACGAGGTTCTCTTCTACCGGCTGCTTCTCGACCACGTCGAAGAGATGATGCCGATCGTCTACACCCCAACGGTCGCCGCGGCGTGCGAGCAGTTCAGCCACATCTACCGCCGGCCGCGTGGGCTGTTCGTGTCGTACCCGCTGCGCGATAGGATCCCGGAGATCCTCGCGAACCGCTACGGCGAGGAGATCGATGTGATCGTGGTCACCGACGGAGGCCGGATCCTGGGAATCGGCGACCAGGGGGTGGGGGGGCTGGGCATCCCCATCGGCAAGCTCTCGCTGTACTCGCTGATCGGGGGGATCCGGCCGGACCGGACGCTCCCGATCGTGCTGGATGTCGGCACCAACAACGCGGAGCGCCTGAAGGACCCGCTGTACCTCGGCTGGCGGCACGAGCGGATCTGCGGTGAAGAGTACTTCGAGTTCGTGGACCTGTTCGTGAAGGCTGTCAAGGCGGCGCTCCCGCGCGCGTGCATCCAGTGGGAAGACTTCCCAAACAGCATCGCGTACACGCTGCTCAACAAGTACCGGGACGATGTGCTGAGTTTCAACGACGACATCCAGGGCACCGCTGCGGTGACCCTCGGAGCGATCCTCGGCGCGATCGCGGTGACCAGCCGGCCGCTGCGCGAACAGCAGGTGGTGATCCTCGGCGCCGGCTCGGCGGGGATCGGTGTGGCGGACTACCTCTGCCGCGCGATGGTCGAGGATGGACTGAGCGAGACGGAGGCGAGGTCTCGCTTCTGGATCATCAATAGGGGCGGGGTTCTGCACACGGGGCGAACGGATCTCTCCGCCGAGCAGCGAGCGTTCGCGCAGCAGGCGGATCGAATCGCGGGACTACCCCGCTCCGCGGCGGGCATCGTGGGTCTCGACGAGGTGGTGTTCGCGACGAGCCCCACCATACTCATTGGGCTTAGCACGCTGCCGAGCGCGTTCACGGAGCCGATCGTCCGCGAGATGGCGCGGAAGACCGCGCGGCCCATCATCTTCCCGCTCTCGAACCCGACCGCCAAGGCCGAGGCGACGCCCGCGGACCTGATGAAGTGGACGGACGGACGAGCCCTGATCGCGACCGGATCACCGTTCGCCCCGATCACCGACGGCGCACGGACCGTCTCCTTCGCCCAGTGCAACAACGTCTACATCTTCCCCGCGGTGGGCCTCGCCCTGGCCGCCTGCAGGGCGCGACGGGTCTCCGACGGCATGCTGCTCGCGGCGGCTCGCGCGCTCGCGGAGAAGTCTCCCACACTCACGGACCGCAACGCGCTGCTCCTTCCCAGGCTGCGGGATCTGCGAGCGGTCGCGCGTCACGTCGCCCTCGCCGTGGCCACGCAGGCGATCAAGGAACGGCTCGCGGAACCCATCGACAAGGAGGATCTGATCGAGCGCATCGCGCAGACCCAGTGGCTCCCCGCGTACGCGTGAACGCGAGCCCGGGTCGTTCTACTTCGGACCCGGGATCAGACCCTTGAGTTTGTCCGCGGCGCTGTCGACCGCGTCCTTGGCCTTCTTCTTCGCGTCGTCCACTGCCTTCTTCGCCTCTTCGCCGAACTTCTTGCCGAGTTCCTCGACCTTCGCCTGGGTCTTCGCCACGACCTTCATGTGCAGGTCGTCGATCCCGAGCGAGCCCAGCTTCCCTTGCAGATCCCCCAACAGGTCCGCGGGGAGGAGCGGCCCGCCCTTCTCTGTGGCGGCGTTCAGAACCGCGGCGATGACGATGTTCGACAGCTCGGACATCGTCACGCCCGTGCCGGCGACGCCGTCGCCCGTCTTGCCGACGTTGGTGAGCGTGATCTCGTCGATCGGGATGATGACGCGGGTCAGTTCGCTTACCGCCTGCGGCCCGCCGACCATGTCGACCGTGACCTTCACATCCCGGATGTCGAGCTCATTGATGATGAACCGCTTCTCGCTCCCCCCCGATGGCTTCGATCCCCCGCCCGTTTTCAGTCTCCCCATGTTGTCGAGGATCGCCTTGTAGTTGGTCTTGCCGTCGCGCCTCTCGAGCGTAATGCCGATCGTATCGAGCGAGACCCGGGGCACTTCGATCGTGTCGCCCTGCAGCTTCAACGGGTCGATCGTGAGCCCGCCCTTGCCCAGACTGAAGAACTCGGGCGACTGGAATCCCGCGGGGTTCGCGACCTTCAACCCGGCGAGATCAAAGGTGCCAGCGAGAAACCCGATCCGAACCTCCTGCACCGAAGTCTGCGCCCCAGTCGCGGCGGTGGTGCCCTTCTCTATGGCAGTCTTGGCGAGGCTGTCGATCCGCGTAATCGCGAAGACCACGCCACCGACGACCAGCACGACCAAGATGAACAGAACGAGCAGGAGGCGTTTGATGAGCTTCATGCCATCATTGTTGGCTGGCGAGGGGGGCCGCGCGCACAACCGGCCATCGTGCCGACTCGCGAAGCGGCCAGACTCCTTCCAGCTCACAAGCCCGCTCCTACATCAGCCCCATCTCGAGCGCGAGCCGGACCAAGTCCGCACGCTCTTTGAGCCCAAGCTTCTTCATCAATCGGGCCCGGTACGACTCGACGGTCTTCACGCTCAGCCCGATCTCGTCCGCGATCTGCTGGTTGGTGTAGCCCCGAGCAACCTGGCCGAGCACTTCGCGCTCTCGTTCGCTCAGCGAATCGAGCGGCTTCTTCCCTGTTTGCGGAGCCGCGGGGGACAGAATCGATTCGAGCGTCGCGGCGTCGCCAACGTCGATGAAGACGCGCCCCCTGGCCACGGCTCTGACCGCGGCGATGAGCTCGCTGTCGGCCGCGCTCTTGTTGAGATACCCCGATGCGCCCATCGCGATCGCGCTGCGCACGTACGCGGGGTCGTCGTGCATGGTCACGACCACGATCCGGGCGTCCGGGGCCGATTGCCGCAACCGTTCGACGGACGCGACACCAGACGGCCCGGGCATGGAGAGGTCCAGTGTGATCACCTGCGGGCGTACCCGGGGAGCGAGCTCGAGCGCTTCGTGCACCGTCCCGGCTTCGCCCACCACCGCGAAATCCGGCTGGCTCTCCAGCATCATGCGGAGACCCTTGCGGACCATCGCGTGGTCGTCGACGATGAGGATTGTGATCTTGCTCATGGAGTAGCCCCGCAACGCCCGTGCATCAGAGCGTAGTGCGACATCTCCCCCGCCGATGCCACGCCCGGCAGTTCCGTTCCGATCCGGGCCTACGCTCCGCACCCCTCCTCCCACCATCGAACAGACGGAGTGTTTTCATGCATCCGATGAAGCTCACCCTTGCGCGCTTCTTGCTCGTGGTTCTGGCGGCGATGTCCTGGCGCGTGCCCGCGAACGCGGCCGCGCCGCACCGCGTGAAGCAGCCGGCGGACCTGATCGTGGTCAACGCTCTGGTGCACACGGTTGATCCCGCGGCCCCGCGGGCCGCCGCGTTCGCGGTCCGCGAGGGCAGGATCGTGGCGGTCGGGGCCAACGAAGAAGTCCGCGCGATGGCCGGCGAGGCGACGGTTGTTGTCGATGCCGGCGGCAAAGCCGTCGTTCCCGGTTTCTTCGACGCGCACCTCCATCCGCGCGCGATCTTTCCTGACGACTCGCCGCTCGCGCGCGTCGAGTGCGGGCCTGACAAAGCGCCGGACCTGGCGGCGCTCATCGCGGCACTCCGCGACAAGGCGGCGATCACTCCCAAAGGGATGGCGATCCGCGGCCTCGGGTACGAGGACACCAAACTCGGCCGACACCCCACGCGCGTCGATCTCGACGCCGCCTCGACCGACCACCCCATCATCATCACGCACTCGAGCGGCCATATGGCGGTGGCGAACTCCCTTGCGTTCTCGCTCAGCAGGATCGACGCCTCGACCAAGGACCCCGCGGGCGGGGAGATCGACCGCGACGCGAACGGCGAGCCCACCGGTTTGTTGCGCGAAGGCGCCATGAGCCTGATCCGGCTGCGCGGCGAGGGGATCAACCCCGTGATGTCCGCGTCCGACCGCACACGCGGGCTGCTCGCGTGTTTCGACCAGTACCTCGCCGCGGGGATCACCGCGGTGGGGATCGCGGGCGCGGACCCGGACGACCTTCGCGCGTACCGGGCCGCCAATGACACGCGGCACACCGTGCGGATGTACGTGATGATGAAACCCGAGCAGATCGAGGAGACCGCGTCGCAGGCCGCGGCCGGGGCCCGCGAGGACGCTTGGATTCGGCTCGGCGGCGTGAAGTTCTACCACGGCAACTCGCTCTCAGGACGGACCTGCTGGCTCTTCGAGCCTTACGCGGACCGCCCGGACTACTACGGCATGAAGCCCGCCCGTTCGCAGGAAGCCCTTGATGCTCTGGTGATGAAGGTCCACTCCGCCGGGCTTCAGGCCTGCGTCCACGCCAACGGCGATCGCGAGATCGACATGGTGCTCGATGCGATCGAGAAGGCGCTCGCCGCCAGGCCGAACGCTGACCACCGTCACCGGATCGAGCACGGCAGCGTGGTCAACCAGCGGATCCTCGACCGCGTCAAGGCGCTCGGCGTCGTGCTCGCGCCGCACTCGTACATCTGGGAGCACGGAGATAAGATGGAGGCGTATGGCGAGCGACGATGGCCCATGATGCACCCCAATGGCTCGGCCGTGCGCATGGGAATCCCCGCGTGTGGCAACTCCGATTCCCCGGTATCACCGGCGATCCCGATGCTGCGCATCCAGGACCTGGTCACCCGCCGATCGAAGGAGGGGAAAGTCTACGGCGGCGAGCAGGCGATCTCGGCGAGCGACGCGCTGATGCTCTGGACCCGCGGCAGCGCGTTCGCGTGCTTCTGGGAGCGGGACCTGGGGACGATCGCCCCCGGGAAGCTCGCCGATTTCGTGGTGCTCGACGGCGACCCGCTGACGACGCCCGGGGACCAGCTGCGAGAGATCCGCGTCGTCGAGACCTACGTCGGGGGGCTGAGGGTCTGGCCCCGGGAATCCGCGGCGGAGTAGCCCGTCGCTACGGCACCACAACGCGATTTGATCGCGTGTATACTTGCACAATGACGCAAAGTCTCCGCAAGCCGCCGACCTCCCCGCGCCAGGCCGGTTCCCGTCGCAAGCCGGTCGATGCGCTGCTGGACGCGGACTTCTTCAAGTCGGTCAGTGACCCCACGCGCGTCCGGTTGTTGGCGTGTCTCATCAAGTGCGCAAGGCCCTGCTCGGTCTCGGAGATCGCCGGGTGCTGCGATGTCGACCTCTCGGTCGTCTCGCGGCATCTCAAGGCACTCGCCGATGCCGGGATCCTCGCGTCGGAGAAGCGAGGTCGCGCGGTCATGTACGAGGTCAGGAGCGCCGAGTTGTGCGCGACGCTCCGCGCCCTCGCCGCGGCGATCGAGCAATGCGACCCGCGCGGGGGTGCTGGTTGTTGCGGCGGGGGTTGCAATGGGTGAGCGCATCCCGCGGGTGCTGTTCCTGTGCACCGGGAACTCGTGCCGGAGCCAGATGGCCGAAGGGTGGGCCAAGCGCCTGCTGCCGGGGGTGATCGAGGCGCACTCGGCGGGCACGGCGCCCCACGGCGTCAACCCACTGGCCGTGCTCGCGATGGCCGAAGCGGGGGTCGACATCTCGCACCACGGATCGAAGCGCCCCGCGGACATCGGCCTCGAGTTCGACGTGGTCGTCACGGTGTGCGACGCGGCCAACGCCGCCTGCCCGGTGTGGCCCGGCTCGCGGGTGATCCACGCGGGCTTCGATGACCCTCCCGCCCTCGCCCGGGGCTCCGCGTCGACCGAGGAGGCGATGACGCACTACCGGCGCGTCCGCGACGAGATCCGGGAGTTCGTCGGATCACTCCCGTCGCGTCTGGGCAGGCCAGCTTCCCCGGAGTCCCCGTGAGAAAGCTCTTCGCCGAGTGCGTCGGCACCTTCTTCCTCGTGTTTTTCGGCGCCGGCGCGATCATCGTGAACGAGCGGAGCGGCGGCGCGATCACGCACCCCGGGATCTCGATTGTCTTCGGGCTGGTCGTCATGGTCATGATCTTCGCCTTCGGCGGCGTGTCGGGTGCGCACATGAACCCCGCGGTCACCGCGGCACTCGCGGCCGCACGCAAGTTCCCTTCGCGCGACGTGGTCGGGTACGTCGCCGCTCAACTGATCGGCGCCACCCTCGCCTCTTTCTGCCACACGCTGATCTTCCCCGACGCGGGCACGCTCGGCGGCACGCTGCCCGCCGGCCCGTGGTGGCAGTCTTTCGTGCTCGAGACGATCCTCACCTTCGCGCTCGTGATGGTTGTGCTGGCGAGCGAGCACCGCGAACGTTCGGCCCCGTCCACCGCGGTCGCCGTGGGCGGGCTGATCGCCCTTGAGGCGCTCTTCGCGGGGCCGGTGAGCGGCGCATCGATGAACCCGGCCCGTTCGCTCGGTCCGGCCATCGCCTCGATGAACCCGCAATGGCTGTGGATGTACCTCGTGGCTCCGACCCTGGGCGCGCTGCTCGCCGCGGCGGCATCGCGGTTGATCTTCGTCGCGCCGCCGGTTGTCGCCGACCCGGAATGACACGCGACCGGATGAGAGGACCCCGGTGCCTACGCTCTCCGCCGCGGCGGGGCGTGCTCGCGCAGCACAAACGGGACGGGGGCGACGGTTGAGTCAGCACCAGACAGGCAGGGCCTCGCGGTATCCCGGCCTCGAAGGCGCGGCGATGATCCTGTTCACGCTCGCCGGGTGGACGAGCATCCCCATCTTCCTTCGGTGGTTCAAGCACGACATCGACGGCTGGACCGCGAACGGCTGGCGATACGGGTTCTCGGCTCTCATGTGGCTCCCTGTGCTGGTGTGGGGAGGCGTCCGCGGCACCCTTCCAAAGGGGTTGTTTCGCGCCGCCGCGATCCCCAGCTTCTTCAACGTGCTCGGCCAGATCTGTTTCGGGCTCGCGCCGTACTACATCAGCCCGGGTCTGATGACGTTCAGCCTGCGGTTCCAGATCATTTTCCTCACCCTCGGGGTGATCCTGCTCTTCCCGTCCGAGCGGCGCATCGTGAAGTCCGCCGGGTATCTCGTTGGGGTCGGGATGGTGCTCGCGGGGACGATGTCCGTGCTGCTGCTGCGAGAAGGTGGAATCTTCGAGGCCCGCGGCGGCGACCGCCCGGTCATCGGCGTGTCGCTCGCGCTCGGGGCGGGCCTGCTCTACGCCGGGTACGCGATCTCCGTTCGCAAGTTCATGACGGGGATCCCGGCGTTCACGGCCTTCAGCGCCGTGAGTCAGTACACGGGCGTCGCGCTGCTGGGTTGCATGGCCGTGTGGGGCGAACGTTCGGGCGCGGTCCTCTTCGATCTGACCAACGCGAAGATCTTGCTGGTGCTGCTCTCCGCGATCATCGGGATCGGGATCGGCCACACCCTGTACTACGCGAGCATCAACCGGCTGGGGCTCGCCGTTTCGTCGGGGGTCGTGCAGCTCCAGCCGATCACCGTGTCGATTGTCTCGTACTTTGTCTTCGGGGAGAAGCTCAGCCCCGCGCAGTGGGGGGTCGGTCTGCTCGCCATCGGCGGCGCGGGCCTGATCCTGTACACCCAGCACCGGATGAGCAAGGCGGTTCAACTCCCCGTAGACCCGGTGGACTGACGCCGACGCCGGGATTCTCGGTCCCAACCGCCGAGCGGCCCCTGCGCCGCCCTCCTAAACTCCTCGCAGCGCGCGGCACCACCACGTAGGGTTGGCCGCCGACCGCGCCGAGAAGAGAGAGGACAGTTCAAATGGGTTACCGTCTTGTTGCGTGCGCGGCGATCACCGCCGTCGCGTCTTCGATCGCGTCGGCCGATGTGATCTCGCTGTGGAACATCGTCACCCCGTTCCCGACCGGCGCGGGCAACGTCCCCACCGGCCTGACCTACAGCGCCGGCGCGGCCGACACCGGCCTGCTCACCGCGGGCAGCGAACTGACCAGCGTCCACTCCAACGCCGCGGCGACATACACCTCGCCCGTGGGCAACGCCTCCGCGCTCTCGTTCTCCAGCAACAACTGGGGCATCGGCGACTACTACCAGGCCCGTGTCTCGACGCTCGGCTACACGGGCATCTCCGTGAGCTGGGACCAGGCCCGCAGCGCGACGGGACCCGCGAGCTTCACGCTCTTGCTGAGCGTTGACAACGGCGCGAACTGGACCACCCTCGTCGCCAGCTACGGTGTCGTGCAATCCGGCGGCGGTGGCTCACCGGCCACGTGGACTTCGAGCGGCGTGCGCAACCCGCTCTACACGCTCGGCCCGGTCTCCACCGGGGGCCTCGCCGACAATCAGAGCACCGTGCTCTTCCGCTTTCAAGCCTTGAGCGCGGGCACCGCTGCCTCGGGCAGCAACCGGATCGACAACGTCGAGATCACCGGCGTGCCGACCCCCGGCGCGATCGCGCTCGTCGGCCTCGGCGGCCTGATCGCTGGCCGTCGCCGCCGCTGAACACGTTGCAGGTTCTGATACACCAGAAACCGGGGGCAATCGCTCCCGGTTTTTCGCTGCGCGGGAGTGCTACTTGCTCTGCTCTAACTCGGCAGCGTCGTCGCGGGACTCGGGCTGCGCGGGCTGCTGGTGGGCCAGGCTGAGCACCCGGATCGCGGGGATCAGCAGCGCGACCAGGAGCACGACGGCTAGGGTGCCGATCCCGCCGGAGACCACGGAGAACATCGCTCCGCTCACGCCAGGGATCAGCCCCTCCGCGTACTTCGCGACCGCCCCGGACTCGTACGCGCCCAGCTCGTTGGACGATTCGATGAACACCGAGTTCACGCTCGAGACACGGCCCCGCAGGTGCTCGGGAGTCCGCACCTGCACGAGCACGTGGCGGATGACCACCGAGACGTTGTCCACTGCCCCCGAAACAAACAGCACCGCGAGCGAGAGGATGTAGTTTCGGGAGAGCCCGAAGACGATCATGCAGACTCCGAAGCCCGCGACCGACCAGAGAAGCGAGAGGCCCGCGCGTCGGAACGGCGGGCGATGAGCGAGGACGAAGGCCATGATGGCGGCGCCGACATACGGCGCGGCACGCAGGTACCCCAGGCCTTTCTCGCCGACCGGCTCGCCGCCCCACGTCAGGATGTCCTTCGCGTACACGGGCATCAGGGCGGTGGCACCGCCCAGCAGCACTGCGAACAGGTCCAGCGTGATCGCCGCGAGAACGGACTTCTCCCGCCACACGTGCGAAAGGCCCGCGGTAATCGAGCGCACCGAGAACGGACCGGTGTGGCGTTCGCTCGCTCGCGGCGCGAGGAAGGTCGCGAGCCCCGCAAAGAAAACACAGCCGGCTGCGGTGATCCCGTAGACGATCGACGCGGCCTGGTACTTGTGAAGGAGGTACCCCGCCACGATCGGGCCGATGGCTCCCGAGACGTGGAAAACGCCGCTGTTCCATGTCGAAGCATTTCCAAAAACGCCGGCCGGAACGATGAGCGGCAGGAGCGTCGCTCGGGCCGGGCCGTTGAACACCCGCGCGCACCCCGCGAGGACCACGAGCGCGTAGATGGACCACAGCGGCCAGTCGCTGCTCGATGCCAGCGCGAGCATCGCGGCGACACCGCCCATCGCCAGCTGCGTCAGCACGAGAACCGTTTGCTTGTTGAATCGGTCGATGATGTGACCCGCGGGCAGCGCCAGCAGGATGACCGGCAGCGCGCGGGCCAAGCCCACCAATCCCAGGTTCAGCGCGCTCCCGGTTCGCTCGTAGATCTCCCACCCCAGCGCCGTCGCGAGCATCTGGAGGCCCATCGAGGAGATCAGAAACCCGCCCGCGAACAGCCGATAGCTCGGCTCGCGCAGAGCGGCGTAGGCATCATGAGGTTGCGCGGCGGGGGTGGTCACGGGGGTTGCTCGGCATCCACTGATGCGTCGAGCACGGTATCCCGTCAAACACTCCACTTCGCGCCGTCGCGCCGAACCGGCCGGTAGAGCGTGTCCCGCTCAACGGGAACGAATCCCGCCTCGCGGATCGCACGCCGCAGCGTGGCCGCGGTCACTTCCTGGTGCGTGCCCGCCCCGCCGACGTGCGTGATGTCGTACCACACCACGGTCCCGTCCATGTCGTCGGCGCCGCTCTCCAGCATGATCTGGGCCATCGGGAGCGTCTGCATGATCCAGAACGCCTTCACGTGCGGGAAGTTGTCGAGCATCAATCTCGCCACCGCCAGCGTCCGGTAGTTCTCCAGGCCGCTCGGCCCGGGCAGGTGCTCGAGTGCGCAGCCGTCGGGGAAGAAGGGGAGCGGGATGATCGTCTGGTAGTACCCGCTCGCGGGGGTGCGGCCCTCGCCGAAGGCGACGTGCTCCGGGAGCGGCGTGCCCGCGCGGGTGAGCGTCACGATGGGCGCGCCGCTCGAATCCCCCCGGTAGCCCAGGTGACCCTCTTCGCCGCCCTCCGACGGCGCCGCCGACTCGACACCCGAGTACCCCAGCCGCGTCAGCGCCTCGTCCTGCGCGCGGCGCAGCATGTCCATGTGCACGAGGCGGTCGCGCCGCTGCTCGATGTGCCCGTACAGCAGCGTCGCGTTGGTGTTCAGCCCAAGCTCGTGCGCCACGCGGTGAACGTCCAGCCACACGTCGCTGCGGATCTTGCCCTTGAACGCCTCGTCGTGCACCCGGTCGTCGAAGACCTCCGCCCCGCCGCCCGGGAGGGAGCCCAGCCCCGCGGCTTTCAGGCTCGACAGCACCCACCGGATCGCCTCACGCCGCGCGGCCCGCCCTTCTTCACCCGGCGCACTCGCGCCCTTGTACACCTTCGCCATCTTCGCGAGGTGGACGATCTCAACCGCGGTGAACGCCTTGACATGGAGCTCCGAACCGAGCGAGCGTGCCTCATCCCTGATCGCCGACACCATGTCGGTGTAGTAGCTGAACGGGAGCGTCGGGTGCAGCCCGCCGACCGAGTGGATCTCCGTCGCGCCGCTCTCCACCGCCCCGCGCGCCTGATTCCGGATGTACTCCAGGTCCCGTGTGTACGCCTTGGAGTCCCCGGCCTTCGCGAAGAACTCACAGAACTTGCACGAGAGCGCGCACACGTTCGAGTAGTTCATGTGGCGGTTGATGTTGTAGTAGGCGAGGTTCCCGTGGAGCCGGCGCCGCACCTGGTCGGCCATCTCGAGCACGCTCCAGATGTCGCGCGTCGAGTAGAGCAGATCGCCCTCGTCGAGCGAGAGGCGTTCCCCGCGTGCGACCTTCGCCGCGATGGGCGAGAGGGCGGGATCTGAGAGCCGTGGGGACCCGCCCCCGCGAGCGGGTTCAACGATGGAAAGACCGGTCATGGTCGATCGTATCCGGGCGGCTCTCTCTTTCAACAAAGACTGAAAACCATGAAATCAGAATCGCGACTCTCCCGGCGCGGAGCCGCGAGCATCGGTCTGCCAAGTTGACAGCCCCGCGCGGCGTGCCGGGTGGTTCCTTCGGGTGCGTCCGCCGAAACTTCAGGCTGCACCTCCCTGATTCGGATGCCGGGGTGGCACGGCAGTTGCACCTGAAGGGTCACGACCTCAGGAGCACTCGCAATGTCCAAGATCATCGGAATCGACCTCGGTACGACCAACTCTGTCGTTGCCGTGATGGAAGGCACCCAGCCCAAGGTCCTCATCAACGCCACCGGCAACCGCATCACCCCCTCGGTGGTCGGCTTCACCGACAAGGGCGAGCGCCTCGTGGGCCAGCCCGCGAAGCACCAGCAGGTCACGAACCCAAAGAACACGGTCTACTCGATCAAGCGGTTCATGGGCCGTCGTCGCGTCGAGGTCGGTGCGACCTCCGAGTCGGCCTACGGCAAGGGCGGTGACGAGGAATCCAAGGTGCCGTACACCATCACCGGGTCGTCCGACGATTTCGTCAAGGTCCGCGTGAACCAGGGCGAGTTCACCCCCCAGCAGATCAGCGCGTTCATCCTGCAGGACCTCAAGAAGACCGCCGAGGACTACCTCGGAGAGAAGGTCGAGCGGGCGGTCATCACCGTCCCGGCGTACTTCAACGATGCCCAGCGCCAGGCCACCAAGGACGCGGGGGAGATCGCCGGCCTCAAGGTTGAACGAATCATCAACGAGCCCACCGCCGCGGCCCTCGCCTACGGCTTGGACAAGCGGAAGAACCAGAAGATCGCGGTCTTCGACCTCGGCGGCGGCACCTTCGACGTGTCGATCCTCGACATCGGCGACGGTGTCTTCGAGGTCCTCAGCACCAATGGTGACACGCACCTGGGCGGCGACGACTGGGACCAGCGTCTCATCGACTTCCTCGCCGAAGAGTTCCGGAAGAAGCAGGGCATCGATCTCCGCAAGGACGCGATGGCGCTGCAGCGGCTGAAGG
>JBMOHX010000045.1:0-16619 GCA_049317625.1 Phycisphaerales bacterium | reverse complement strand
GGAAGCTGACCCCCTAAAAGTGGTTATTCGAGCGTGCGCTTGCCGATAGGGCCATTCTGGCTGAAGGAGGCCCGCGCATGCCGTATGTCAGGACCGATTCTGCGGCCGTCGGAGGAGGCTCGGGCGCTGCTCGCGCGGTGGCGGCAGCGTCATCGAGGGGTGAGCCGGTCGAGCTGTTGGCGCCGAATCTCCTGCGCACGTCGCGGATGATTCTGAGACCGCTGCGTGAGTCGGACCGCGAGGGGTTTCTGCGGATGATCCGATCCAGCGAGTCGGAGCTCAAGAAGTGGGTGCATCCCCATCGGGAGGGAGAGAGCGACGAGGAGCTCTTCGTGCGGCACCTCGCGCTGTGCCGGGAGGGCGAGGCACGCGGGATCGCGGCGCGCCGTGTGGCCATCCTCGATGATGGCCGGATCGCCGGGTGTTTCAACCTGAACTCGATCTCGCGCGGACTGGTCTTCGAGGCGGACTTCGCGTGGTGGATCGCGACAGACCTGTGGGGCCAAGGGCTGGGGACCGAGGCCGCCCAGGCCATGCTGGATCTGGCGTTTCTCGACCTGCCGCGCGGGCTCGGGCTGCACAGGGTTCAGGCGGCGATCCACCCCATCAACGAGCGCAGTCTGCGGATGGCACTGCGGCTGGGGTTCAAGCTTCAGGAGGGGGCGCGGGTCTCGGTTCGTGTGGGAGACCGCTGGGAGGCGCACGATCTGTACGCGCGGAGCCTCAGCGTGTGACCTCGGCCGTGGGCGGCGGCAGGACCTTCCCGTCTCTGCCGACGCGGAGCTGATCCGACTCGAGCAGGTAGTTGAGGATGGCGTTGCGAAGGTCGGTGGTGGCGCGGTCGCGCTGGTTCTCGGCGTCGAGCTTGTCGTTCTCCGCGTTGACGACGTCCTGCGGGTCGACCTGATCGGCCTTGAGGCGCTGGCCTTCGAGACGCCGCGTATTGATCTCCACCTGCTGTTCGGCGAGACGGAGCTGGAACCGTGCCTGCTCGATGTTGCGGAGCGCGGCGCGGACACTGACGATCACATCGTCGCGCTCGCGTTCGTACTCGCGGGCGCTGCGTTCGAGGTTGATGATGGCGGCCCGCAGGCGCAGACGTTCGTTCTGTCGATCAAGGGGCAGGCTGAGGGTGGCGCTCACCGAGTAATCGAGTTCGCGCACGTCGGGATCCAGGCCGCCGGTGGAGTCGTCGTTGTCCGTGGGGATCGAGACTTCGCCCGCGAGGTTGAGGTCGGGGAGGATCTGGTTCCGGGCGTTCCGCAGGGCACGCCGTGTGTCGTCTACCTGGTCCCGGAGGTTCTGGAGGTCGAGGCGGTAGATGAGGGCGGCGCGGGCGGCGTCGTCGGTGCTGACGCGGGGCTCGGGCAGGTCGAAGACTTCCGTGCTGAGCGCGATCGGCTCCTCGACCTTCAGGCCCAGGCGCACCTTGAAACGGTCCACCAGCAGGATGTAGCGCTCGCGGAGGGAGGCGAGGTCCGCCTGCGCCTGGATGACCTGGTTTCGCGCGAGGTCCGCCTCGAACGCCTCGCGCCGACCGGCCTGCACGCGCTCGGCGGTCGCCTCGGCGAGGCGCTCGAGGCTCTTGAGCTGGTTCGACTGATTCGTGATGGCGCTGCGGGCCTCGAGGATCGCGAAGTAGTCGTTCGCGATCGCGACCGCGTAGGTGCGGCGGAACCGCTCGAACTCCCGGGCCTGGTAGATCAGGTCGCGCTCGGCCTGGATGAGATCCTCCCGCGCGACCTCGCCCGCGCCGCGCAGCAGCGGGATCTCGCCGCTCAGCGCGAGACGCGACGACTGCACGTAGCCGCCGCTGGCACGCTCGCGCAGTTGATCGGTGGCGTTCACGATGGCGCGGGCCTCGACCTGCCCGCCGCTGGGCAGACGCTGGGTGGCGCGCAGGGTGTTGACGATCGAGGAGGCGTGCTCGAATCTGCCTTCGTCGCCGTCACCGGCGAGGCCCACCGCGAGATCGTTGAAGAACCGGGGGCCCCACAGGTGGCGCTCGATCAGCAGCCGGATCGCCGCGAGCATGTAGTCCTCTTCGGCGCCGAGGTGCTCGCGCCCGGAGACCTGCGCGATCGCGAGAGCCTCGTCGAGCGTGATTGTGCGTGTCGGCGCGGCGGCGATCGACCCTGTGGGCAGCCCGCCCTGTGCCGCGGCGAACTGCTCGAGGAGCGCGTTGACGTCGCGGTCGGGCGGCGCCACTTCGTAGCGAAGTTCGTTGGCGGAGGGGTTGCTCGTCTCCGGGTTGAGGGCGGAAGGGGTGCCTTGGACGGAGTCGGCGCGGGCGCGGGCGACGGTCGGGCCGCCGGGGGGCGCGCCGGTCGCTTGATCGGCCTGACGGAGGAGCCGGTCGATGTCCGGATCGGAAGAGAACGGGGACCTGGCGCACCCCGCGAGGAGGACCAGAGCCGAACAAAGCAGTACCCGGTGCGCGGGTCTGTTTGGAGTACGGTGGTGTGGTGAGCGGATCATGGAAGCGTGCGTGGGCATGGAGATCCTATCGAAGTGGGCTCAAATACCGTACTTTCAACGAATAAAGCGGGAAGTTCGGCGTCCGGAATGGCGATTGCAAAGAGTATGTTCTACTGTTTCCCCCTCAAGTCGGGCCGCGGCGGCTCGGCATGTGGATTGCCCCGGATGAGCTTGGGTAGTCCCGGATCCTTCGAACGGGGAGCTACAACGAAGATGCCCTCGGTGACCCATGACGGTCGTTCCTTTCTGCTCGAGAGCCGGCGCATCTGGCTGGTCTCGGGGCAGGTTGCGTACGCGAGGATCCCCCGCGAGTCGTGGGCCGAACGGATTCACGCCGCGAAACAGGCGGGGCTGAACACGATCGAGACGTCCGTGTTCTGGAATCGTCACGAGCCGCGACCCGGACGGTTTGACTTCTCGGGCGACAACGACATTCGCCACTTTATCTCGCTCGTCGGGCGAGCGGGGATGCACTGTATTCTTGGGTTGGGCCCTTACGTGGGCGCCCAGTGGGATATGGGGGGCCTCCCCGCGTGGCTGCTGGAGTCGCCGACGGTCGCGTTCCGGACGCAGAACGCCGCGTTCCTCGAGGCGTCTTCGCGGTTCATCACGGCGGTGGCCGAGCAGGTCAAGAGCCTGCAGGCGACGGCGTCGGGCGCGGGCGGTCCGATCGTGCTGGTCGAGTGCGAGTCCGAGTGGGACTGCGGGCACGAGGTGCTCGCGGCGTCGTACATCGGCGAACTCATCCGGTACATCCGCGAGGCGGGGCTGAGCGTTCCGATCATCAACTCGAACAACCTGTGGCAGGGCGTGGAAGGGCAGATCGACGGGTGGACGGGCTCGCAGGAGTTGCTCGCGACCACGCGTCAGCTCGCGTCGGTCCGCACGTCGCAGCCGCGCGTGATCATCGAGTTCAACGCGGCGTCTCCGGTGGTGTGGGGCAAAGCGCCCGAGGCTCAGCCGACGCCGATGATGCTGCAGAGGCGGCTGGCCGAGGTGCTCGCGGGCGGCGGTCAGTACAACCTTCGTCCCTTCGCGGGGGGGACCAACTTCGGGTTCTCCGGCGGGCGCGGCGATTCGGCGCTCGGGGACTTCTACGCGGCCGAGTTCGGGCGCGGCGCGCCGCTGGGCGAGAACGGCGAGCGTGGGGAGTCGTACGCGGCGATCCGGCGTATCAATCACTTCGCCTCGCGCTTCGGCCGCGTCTTCGCGAACCTGGATCCGAGCTTTCACCCGGTGATGATCGATCCGACTCCCGTTGCCCCGGAGAACAAGAGCGCCAAGGGCGCGGGCGCCTGGGAGCTCGCGGTGGCGCACGCGAAGGGGAGTCAGGGTTCGGTGGTCTTCGTCTTCGGCGAAGAGGGCTCGGCGCGTTCGGGCAACCGGCAGACTCGACTTCTGCTCGGGAACGGGACGACGCTGCCGGTCGCGCTCGGTCAGCAGGCGGTGGCGTGGTGCCTCGTCGACGTGCACGTGAGCGCGAAGGCGCACATGGACTACTGCAACCTCAACGCCTTCGCGGCGGTGGGGCAGGTCTTTGTGTGCTACGGCCCGGGTGGCACGCGCGGGATGCTCTCGGTCAACGGCTCGCCGCTCGAGGTCATCGTCCCCGCGTCGGGGAAGATGCCGCTGACGGTCGATCACGAGGGTCTGACCATCGTGGTGGCGAACGAGGAGCAGATCGATTCGATCTTCATCGGCGACGACGCGGCGCTGATCGGCGTGAGCGGCGTGACGCCCGAGGGCTTCCCGATTCTGCCGGCGGGCGTGAAGACGTACACGCGAGCGGGATCCGATGGCGTGGTGAAGCAGGTGCTGGTGGAGTCGCGTGGGCATTCGGCAGCGCACGCCGCGGGGGTCGTCGTGTCCGCGTGGATGGTGAGCGGGGGCTCCGAGTACCAAGCCGGTACGAGCGCGAGGTACGCCTCGGTCGCGGGGCCCGCGGAGATGGCGCTGCTGGGGTGCCCGCACGGGTACGGCTGGTACAGGCTGACCCTCGGCGCTGAGCCGGCGCGGAAGGCGAAGCTGCTCTTCCCCAACGCCTCGGACCGGATCCACGCGTTCCTGGACGGTGAGCACATCGGGATCGCGGGCCACGGCCCGGGCGCGGAAGAGCTCATCAGTGCCTCGTTCAAGAAGGGCACGCAACAGTTGGTGCTTCTCGCGGAAAACATGGGGCGCTTCAGCGGGGGTTCCAACCTCGGCGAGCGCAAGGGGCTGTACGGTGAGTGCTACGAGGTCGCGCCCCTGAAGGTGGCACCCGCGAAGATCGTTCGGGGCGAGCCGCTCGACGTGCTCGCGTACCGCGCGCCGCTCTGGGGAGTCAGCGAGGGCGACACCACGTCTCCCGATCGCGTGACGTGGACCATCAACCACCGCCGCAAGACCCCGGTCATCATGTCGATCCCGACGTGCCCGGCGCCGGGCATCCTCCTCGTGGGCGGGAAGCCCGTGGGGATGCTCGACCCGACCGGCCCGCGCTTCCTGACACTCACCTCCGACCAGTTGAACAAGGGCGCGGTCCAGTTCCAGCTCTCCCCGCTGTCGCACGGCGTGGCGGAGGCGGCGCTCAAGGAACTCAACGCGTCGGTGAAGTTCTACGAGGGGCTCTCGGGGCTCTGCGCCAAGTCGGAGATGGCGTTCGCGAAGTGGGAGCCCCCCGCGGCGACCACGTTCGGGCCCGCAAAGACCGACAAAACCGAGGGGCCCAAGTGGTGGAAGGCTTCCTTCACGCCCGGTGACTCGGACGGCTCGTTGTACTTCGAGGCGACCGGCCTCGCCAAGGGCCAGCTGTACGTGAACGGGCGCCACCTCTGCCGGTACTTCGTGGCGGTCGGCAACCAGCGCGTGGAGCCTCAGCAGCGGTACTACATCCCGCGCTCGATGGTGCGCCCGAAGCAGCCCAACGAGATCATGCTCTTCGACGAGGAGGGCGCGTCGCCCGCAAAGGCACGCCTCGTCTACGGCTGATCGAGCCTACGGCGCGGGGAGCTGGACGCCAGCACCCGCTTGCGGGTCCGGTGGGGTCCGCGGACTCCCGAGCCCGACAAACTCGCCGAGGGTTCGGCCGACGACACTCTCCGCCGCTCCGCCCGCCGCGGCGAGCAGCCGGGCCATCGGCTCGTGCGCCGGTTCGTCGCTGAGTTCAAACGTCGAATGGTGCATCGGAAGCAGGTAGCGCCCGCCCGCGTCGTTGTGCATGGCCCACACCTGCTCGGGCGACGCGTGCTTGGTGATCCAAGGGTCATACGCGCCGATGCCGAAGATCGTCAGGTCGGCCCCGCCGACGCGCCGGAAAGTGTCGGTGAGCGCGGTATCGCCGGCGAAAAGAACGCGAGCGCGGGGCGCTTCGAGCACATACGCGTTGTACCCGCGGTGACGGTCCCACACCGTGCGAGCGCCCCAGTGCGCGGCGGGGAGCGTGGAGATCTCGACCTCGCCCACGGAGATGCGGTGGTTCCAGGGCATCTCGATCACCCGGCCGTAGCCGCGGGGGACGAGCCCGCGGGTGTGACGCGCGGTGACGACCGTGGTGCGTTCACTGGCGAGGCGTGCGAGCGTCGGGCGGTCGAGATGGTCAAAGTGCGCGTGCGACAAGACGATGAGGTCGATCGGGGGAAGCGAATCCGGATGGATCGCGGGGGCGCGTCGCGCCACGCCGAGCGTGACGGGGCCGAGCTTGACGCCGATCCGCTCGGAGAACACCGGATCGGTGAGCACCCACATGCCGCCCAATCGAACCAGCACGCTCGCGTGACCAAGCCACGCGGCCCCGAGGTCGGGGAGGGGCTGCTCGGGGACTCGGAGTTCGGCGAACCCGGCGCGGGCCCGTTCCGCGCGGATCGACTCGGTGAGTTCGGCGGGGTATCGCCTCCAGCCGGATCGCGCGACCCGCGCGGCTAGACCGAGCCCCTCGCGTGGTTGCTCGGGATGCGCGGGGCGTGGTCGCATGGTTGGGGCTTGAAGACGCGCGATCCCGGTGTACCGGGCGCGGGGAGCTACTGCGGGAGATCGACCGGGGGCGCCTTCGGCGCGTCCTCGGTTTGGCTCGGGGCCGGCTGCTTGGGATCGGGGAGCACCACGTTGGCGGGGGCGGGGGCGGGGGCCGGAGTCGGGTTTGGGGCGGGGGTGGGCGCGGCGGGCTCGGAGGCCTTCGGCGCTGCGGCGTCCGTGGGTGCCGCGTTTGGTGCCGGCGCCGGGCTTGAGGCATTGGCGACCGTTTGGGGGTACGCCTCCGGGTGATCGCGGACGTAGACCTTGAGGATGCGGGATGACGCGGCGGGGACCGGCATCGAGTTGGCGAGCGTCGAGCCGGTCCGGCGAGCCGGGAACAGCTCCCACTTCATGGTGTCCTTGCCGGTCGCGGCGGAGTCGTACCCCTCGAGGAATCTGATGGCGAGGGTCTTGCCGACGGGGATCTCGTACGTCCACAGCACGTCGCCGTTCGAGCTGTCCTGGAGCGTGACGGTGAGGGGCGTGTGGACGGTGCTGGTGTAGTTGAAGCGGCCGTCGGCCGAGCCCATGCCCACGGCGTCCCAGCTGCAGCCGGAGAGAGCGGTGAGTGCGAGGCAGACCGAGGCGAGGAGGGCTTTGCGGAGCGGAGGCATAGACGGGATCTCCCAAGAAGTCGGCCCGTTATCGGGCAAGTTCAAGCGTACACCTGTATCGGCCGACGAGGCCCCGGGTTCGCGTGTAATTGAAGTCTGGGCAGGCGTCGGTGCGGGGTAGGATCCGGCATGACGACCAATCCCATCGGAGGCGGTGCGGGGGCTCGCAGCGGGTGGCGGATCGGGCACGGGTACGACCTGCATCGGCTGGAGCCCATGGCGCCGGAGGGGGCGGGAAGGCCACTGGTTCTGGGCGGGGTCCGCTTGGCTCACGACCGGGGCCCGGTCGCGCACTCCGATGGCGACGCTCTCCTGCACGCGGTTACGGATGCGGTGCTGGGCGCGCTCGGGTTGCCGGACATCGGGGAGCTCTTTCCGGACAACGCCCCGGAGAACTCCGGGCGGGATTCGGCGGTCTTTCTGGCGGAGGCGGTGCGGATGGCTGCCGAGCGGGGGTACCGGGTCGCGAACCTCGACGCGACGGTGATCTTGGAGCGGCCGAAGCTATCGGGGATGAAGTCGGCGATCCGGTCGAACCTGGCGAGGCACCTTGGCGTTCCTGAGGATTGTGTCAACGTGAAGGGCAAGACACACGAGAAAGTGGACGCGGTGGGGGAGGGACGCGCGGTGGAGGTTCACGCGGTGGTTCTGCTCGCCGAAAGATGAACGCCGGGCGTGGCGTGGGGGGCGGACGTAGGATCGCAACCCCCGGCTGCGGGGCGGGTTTGTTTCCTGAGATCGGAGCGCTCGCGATGACAAAGAAGGTCCTGGTTCTTGGCGGCGGCAAGGTGGGCAAGTCGGTCGCGGAACTGCTGCTCATCGGCGGCGGCGGCGCGTACTCGGTCACGCTGGCGGACCGCGACCCGGCGAATCTCGCCGAGGCTGAGGCGAACATGACGCGCCTTCGTGGGCTCGTGAAGCACGCGGTCCCGTTCGGCACGCGGGTGCTGGACGCCTCGGACCAGGGAGCGGTGCGGGCGGCCCTCACCGGTCAGGACTATGTGGTCTGCATGCTCCCGTTCGATCTGGTCGCGGGGATCGCCGCGATGGCGAACGAGCTGGGCGTTCACTACTTCGATGTCACGGAGGACGTCGAGACCACGCGCCGGGTGCTCGAGGTCGCGGCATCAGGGAACGTGCGCGTGGCGCTGGCGCCCCAGTGCGGGCTCGCCCCCGGCTACATCGCCATCGCGGCGTACGACATCGCCAGGGAGATGACGGAGCTGCACGACCTCGTGCTGCGCGTGGGCGCGCTCCCTCAGTTCCCGACGAACATGCTCAAGTACAACGTCACCTGGTCGGTGGCGGGCGTGGTGAACGAGTACTGCGAGCCGTGCAACGTGATGCTCGACGGCCGGCGCGTCGAGGTGCCGGCGCTCGAGGGCCTCGAGCACTTCAGCTTCGAGGGCGTGGAGTACGAGGCCTTCTATACCTCGGGCGGCGTGGGCAGTCTGGTGGACACGCTCGTCGCCGAGGGCAAGTGCGTGGGCGAGACCCGCGTGGCCTACAAGACGATCCGCTACCCCGGCCACCGTGACCTCATGAAGTTCTTGCTGCAGGATCTGCGGCTGGGGGTGGAGCACGCGCCCGCGGGACGCGGCGGAGTCGCCTTCAACCGGCGGCTCGCGATGGACCTGCTCGATCACGCGGTGGCCCGCACGCTGCAGGACGTGGTGGTGGTGTTCATCAACGGGATCGGGATCGACAAGAACGGCACGCGTCGGCAGATCAACTTCAAGCGTGCGGTGCCGGCGACGCAGATGTTCGGACGGTTGTGGCCGGCGATCGAGCTGACCACCGCCGCGGGCGTGTGCGCGATGGTGGACCTGCACCGCTTGGGCAAGCTGCCGGCGAAGGGGTTCATCAAGCAGGAAGAGGTCTCGCTCGCGGCGTTCAACGCCACGGTGTTCGGCCTCGCGTACGAGAACCCCAGCGCGTTGGAGCGCGCGGTTCTGGGCGGCTGATCACTTGGCGATGGCGTCTTCGATGACCTTCTCGAGGCGGGACTCGTCGGGCATGCCGACCGCAGCGAAGACGATCTTGCCCGTCTTGTCGATCACGTAGAAGGTCGGGATGCCGGTGACCTTGTACTGGGTTGCGACCTTGTCGGCCTTGAGCAGCAGGCCGTAGGTGTACTTCTTGTCGGTCATGTACTTCTTCGCGTCGGAGCGTTCGAACGTGTTGGCGCCGTAGACCTTGACGCCCTTGTCGGCGTACTTCTCGTGCAGGGCTTGCACGTGCGGCATCGCCGCGACGCAGGGCGGGCACCAGGTGGCCCAGAAGTCCATCACGACGACCTTGCCCCTGAGTCCCGAGAGCTTGACCTCGTTTCCGTCGCCGTCCTTCAGCGCCCAGTCGGGGGCCTCGGAGCCGACGGCGAGAAGACCCGAGTCGCGCTCCGGGCTTTCTTCGCGCCCGGTGTTGCCGCCGCGCTTGACGAGGCGGTTGGGCTTCGCGGAGGTGTCCGCGCGGACGCGGTAGCCGTCGGGCGTTGAGAGGCTGAAGGCGTGCATCTCGGCGTCCGCGTCGGTCTTGAGGGCGGTCATCTCGACCGTGCGGACGGTCTGGGTTTCGCCCTTGTCGCCCTTCACGGTGCGGATGCGTTCGATACGGCGTGGGAGGTGGTCGGAGCGCGAGATGAAGAAACGAACGGCGGTTTGGGCGGTCGCCGCGGCGGGGTCGGCCTCGAGGGGGACGAGCACCTTGTCGCAGGGTGCCCCGTCGATGGTGGCTTCGCCTTCATGAACGGCCTTGGTGTGGTCGAAGGCGAGGGGCTTCTCCGCGAGGAGCTCCCATGCGACGGGGTGTCGTGCGTTCTGGCCGCTGAAGAAGACGGTGAGTTCCTCGACGTTCTCGAGCGAGCGCTCGACCACGACCTTGTCGGCGGGCTTGATCGCGCGTGCCGAAGCGCCGTCGTAGGCGATCTCGAACGCGGTCTTGGTGTCCGTCTCGATGTCGCCGGAGGCGTAGAGCTTCCAACCCCCGGCGTCGGCCCGCGCGGCGCTCACGACTCCCTTGTACTTGGCCGCGTTGGGCTCGCCGCCGGTCTCGGAGCTGGTGAAGGAGTAGGAAAGGGCTCGCATGTTCGCCACGGCTTCGGCGCACGCGGCGAGGATGGGCTTGGGATCGGTGGGCGCTGAGGCGGCCGACTTCGGCTGGGCGAAGCACGGGGACGCAGCGACCGGGAGCAGACAGGCGAGTGCGAGAAAAGAGATCCGGGCAAGGTTCATGGTTGGCGCTCCTGAGAACGGGGAAGTGTATGGGTGTGCCGGAGGCGTCGGGCACGCGGTCGGCGGGGTATCCTCCCGCATGCTCAAGGGAGGTTCACGATGAACGCAAGAGTCGGGTTCGCGGCGGCGGTGATCGCGGTGCTCGCGGGTGGTGCGCTGGGCGCCCAGGATTCGGGTGGTGGCGCGGAGCAGCCGGTGGAGAAGCACGGCCAATGGACCCTGCGCGTGGAGCCGGTGGTGTGGTTCACTGGGCCATCGGGCACGTTGAAGCTCCCCGGCTCGGCGTCGGGCGTGGGGGGGTCATCGGCGGGTGACGGCGGCACCGTTGGCGCGTTGTCGCTGCAGGGGGGCGCGGCACAGGACGTGGACCTGCGCGACCTGGACATCGACACGCCCGAGGCATCGCCCGCGATCGAGATCAACCTCGGCAGGGGTGATTGGCGCTTCGGGTTGCGTGCGATCGACTTCTCGGGAGATCAGCAGGCGGCGGCGAACGCGGGCGGTTCCTACGGGTCGTTGGCGTACGCGGCGGGTGACGAGGTCTCGACCTCGCTGGACTATTCGCAGTTCGAGTTGGAGGTGGGCTATTCCCTGAGGAAGCGAGACCTCTCGCCGTATCCGCAGGGGTTCAAGTTCCACTCGAACTTCGAGCTGATCGCGGGGCTTCGGGTGTACGACTTCGAGTGGTCGGTGGAGAATACGACCGCGGGGGGCGCGCTGGGGACCGAAGAGACATTCTGGGAGCCGATCGTCGGCGCGAAGATCTCGATGGAGCTGTACGAGCAGTTCGACATCGACTTGCAGCTGACGGCCGGTGGTTTGCCGCTCGGCGACGACTCGAGCTACTCCCTGGATGTGATCGTGGGCGGCGCGTGGCGCCCTGTCGAGAACGTGGGCGTGCTGGTTGGGTACCGGCTGACGGGCTATGACCTGAGCAGCGGGTCCGGCGACGAAGAGTTCGAGTGGCAGGGCTCGATGGCGGGCTTGTACGCGGGCCTCGTGCTGCAGTTTTAGCGCCGCGCCCGTAGCGTCGCTGGTCCCGAGAAGTCAAGGGGATTTCGTCGAATCGCTTCGGCGGGCGCTCGAGCGGAAATTCGGTTGTGATTGTGCTGAAGTATTGACGCGGGACAACATGCGCGAGATACTCCTTTCCCGCGCCGGTCGGATGGGATCGGCTCGGCGGTTCGCGGACGCGGACCGGGTCTGGTGGTGGGTTTGGTGGTGGTGGTGAGGGGACCGGGTGGAAGTGGTCGGGACAGTGAGCTGACCGAAGAGTTCGGCCGGGGGCCCGTGTGGTCTCATTGCGCCGGGGGTTCGCTCCGCCGACGTTCGGTGTGGAGCCGCAAGGAACGGATTCATGGCGACGATTACCAAGAAGCAACTCATCGAGCGCATCAGCGAGCGGACCAAGGTGAAGCGCGCGGATGTCCGCCGTTCAATCCAAGAGTTTCTCGATCAGGTGATCGCCGAACTCAAGAAGGGCAACCGCCTCGAGTTCCGTGACTTCGGCGTTTTCGAGGTCAAGGAGCGCGCGGCCCGGGTCGCGCAGAACCCCAAGACCCTCGAGCGGGTGACCGTTCCGGCCAAGCGCACCGTGAAGTTCAAGGTGGGTCGCCTCATGCGCGACTCGATCGAGCTTGGCTCGCCCGAGATCCATCGGACCGAGCAGCACAAATCTGAACAGCACCGGGCCGAGTCGCACCGCGAGGTGAAGCTCCCGGTCGGCGCGAAAGTCGGAGCCTGACGGCGGTGTCGGATTCGTCGGCCGCGCGAGCCCCGGGCGGGCGAGCTCCGCGGCGGTCTGCTAAGATGCGGCCATGCCGATCTTCAACCCGAGCCGTGGCGTTTCGCGTACGCGGCGCGCCGTCCGAACCGCTGTGCTGACTCTGTGCTTCGCCTTCGCGGGCTTCGCTCCCGAGGCGATCATGCCCGCTGTTCGCGCGGACGAGTTCCTCAGCCAGATCAACAAAGGCTATCTCGCCGTATCGGAGGACAAGCGGTCCGACCTCGTGATCCTTCCGCTGCTCGCGAAGCTTGATCCGCCCCCTGCTCGGTTTGCCGAACTATCGCAGGCCGCGTTGTACCCGGCGGACCTTCCCGGGTTCGCGGAGGCGAAGGAGTGGGCCGAGAAACCCGCGCAGCGTGCGATGCTCGATGCGCTCGAGAAAGTGTCGAAGGGCACGAAGTGGAAGGACGCCTTTGCGTGGGCACTGCCGTACGGGATCGAGGGCGTTCCCACGGAGCTCGTGGAAGCTCGGCTGTACAGCGAGCTCGGCGATCCTCCCACGCTGGGTGCCGCCCGCCACTACTGGCTGCCGGAGCTCGAGAAGGTCGCCTGCCTGGTGAACGTGGAAGCGACCCGGCTCGCGGCCGACGGCAAGCCCTCCGAGGCCGTTGACGTGCTCCTGCGGTGGGCGAACCTGTCGCGTCAGATTCTCGACCGGCAGATGATGGTAGAGGCCCGCTGGGGGGCGTCCCACCTGCTGCAGGCGTTGGAGCGCGTGCGCGATGTGCTCTACACCGACATGACGGGCAAGCGGCAACTCGATGTGAACAAGATCGCCGATCAGGTCGGGCAGTTCGCGAACGATTCGGTGCTCGACATGGGCCGCATGCAGTTGCCCAAGGGTGATTGCGCGGCGGCGAACCAGGTCGCGGCCCGCGTCTTCGGCCCAACCGGCAAGGTGAACGAGCGGCTCTTCGGACCCACGCTGGCAAGGCTCGGCGCGAGCGAGCAGCCGCTGCGGCTCTTCTCCGAGTCGGCCCGCTGGCGGTCGGGGGCGGCGATGCACGCCGACGCGACCGACACGATCTCGAAGATCACCAGCGTACAGAACGATTTCGCCAAGCGCTGGGGCCTGGGCTGGTTCGACCGTCAACAGTCGGGGCTGACCGAGCACGAGCGCCTGCGCTCCGCGCGGTTCGCGCTGATCTCGCGGACGATGCCCGACCTGCGCGAGCTGATCGATCTGCGCCAGATTCTGAACGTCGAGTTGCAGGGCACTCAGTTGTCGCTGGCGCTCGCGGGATATGTGGTCGTGAACAAGGGCTTTCCGCCGCAGCTTACCGCGATCCGTCCCCGTTGGATCGACCGTATCCCTGCTGACCCGTTCAGCCGCGACGTGGTGAGCAACCAGCGGAGCATCCCGGCGTACCTCATCCCGATGAGGCGCCACATCGGGATGGGAGAGAAGGAGCAGCCCAAGCCGCACGAGATGGACATCGTGCCTGTCCGCGGCGAGCCGTTCTCGGTCAAGCTGACGGACACCACGTTCTTGATGTACTCGGTGGGTGGGAACAGCGCGAACGACTTCGCGAAGCGGGTTCAGAACACGGTTCAGGCGGGGTCCGCCACGGACTACCTCCTCTGGCCGCCGGTGATCAGTCTCAGCCGTCAGCACCAGCGGGATTCGCAGCAGCTCAAGTAGAAGTCCAAGACCGGGCTGCGGCCCAAGGAACACACGCATGTCGACCGGGGCGCACAAGCTGGTGATCATCGGGTCGGGGCCGGCGGGATGGACCGCGGCGATCTACGCGGCGCGGGCTCAGTTGTCGCCCGTGGTGTACTGCGGCGTGCCGAAGCAGGACCCGGGGCCGGTGTTACCGGGCGGGCAGTTGATGCTGACCACCGAGGTCGAGAACTACCCCGGGTTCGAGCACGGCGTGCAGGGCCCGGAGATGATGGAGAAGTTCCAGAAGCAGGCGATGCGATTCGGAACAAAGGTCGTCGAAGAGGACATCGTCCGCTGCGACTTCTCGACGCGGCCCTTCACGCTTCACGCCGGCGACGGCAAGACGGTGCTCGCGCACTCGGTGGTCATCGCCACCGGCGCGACAGCGAACTGGATCGGCCTCGAGAACGAGATGCGGCTCGCCCGCAGCGGCGGCGGAGTCTCGGCGTGCGCCGTGTGCGACGGTGCTCTCCCGGTCTTCCGAGATCAACCGCTCGCCGTGGTGGGCGGTGGCGACACCGCGATGGAAGAGGCGTCGTACCTCACCAAGTTCGCGAGCACGGTGTACGTGATCCACCGGCGCGATTCGCTCCGCGCGAGCAAGATCATGCAGGAGCGATTCCTCAGCCGCCCCAACGCGAAGGTGCTGTGGAACAAGGCTGTTTCCGACGTGATCGGTGCTGACAGCATCGAGGCGGTCGAACTCACCGATACCGTGACGGGCGAGAAATCGCGCCTCGCGGTGCGCGGGCTCTTCATCGCCATCGGCCACACACCGGCGACCAAGTTCCTCGCCGGGTCGGGTATCGAACTGAGTGCCGCGGGGTACGTCGCGCTGCACAAGCGGAACTCGTACACGAACATCCCGGGCGTCTTCGCGGCGGGCGACGTGGCCGATGCCGAATACCGGCAGGCCGTGACGGCCGCGGGGATGGGGTGCCAAGCCGCGCTCGACGCCGAGCGCTGGTTGGCCGCGACAGGCGTCCACTGAACGCACGCGTTTCAAAGGGTGCGAACAATGTCGCGAGTCAACTCGGCGGCGTTGTTGTTGGTGCGATGCGGTGCGTGAGAAGCTCAGAGCAGACCAGGCGTGGGGCACGCATCCCGCGGGGCATCGACTGGCAGCCGAGCATGACTCACATGTTCGATGTCGAGCACGGCCCCGGTGCCGATTGGAACTCCGAGTGGCACAACAGCGGCTGGCCGCCGATCCGACGCGAGAGGGCCGCGGACGGGATGGGCTCCCCGCTCAGTGAGTGGCCACCGGGCATCGTGTCCTCGAGCGGCGGGTTCTGCCGCGGCGAGACGCTGGGTGTACGGAGGGGGAACCTCCTCGTCGGCGGCCCCAAGAGCAACCGCGCGTTCCGCACCGTGCTCGACGGCGACAAGGTGATCTCGCGCGGGATGTTGGTCGACAGCCCGGACTGGCTGATTTACTTCGCGACCAGCAACAAGGACGGTCGCGGGATGCCGAACGCGGAGGATGACCGGATCTTCCGGATGGTGCCGGCGGAGTGAACGAAAGGACACGATGCATCAGATCACTCAGTTTGTGATCGTCGTTCCCGAGTACGAAGAGGGGATTCGCTTTTTCGTAGGTGTGCTCGGGTTCGAACTGATCGAGGACTCGGACCGCGGCGGCGGGAAGCGCTGGGTGCGCGTGCGGCCGCGGGGATCGGAGTGCGGGCTGCTGCTCGCGAAGGCCGCGGATGATCGACAGCGCGCGGCGATCGGGAACCAGACCGGGGGGCGTGTGGCGGTGTTTCTGCACACGGACGACTTCGCCCGGGACTATGCGAACCTGAGCGCGGCGGGCGTGCGGTTTCGTGGGCCGGTGCGGCACGAGGAGTACGGGACGGTGGTGGTCTTCGAGGACCCGTGGGGGAACGCGTGGGACCTGATCGAGCCGCCGGGGGGACTCAGCCGCTGACGCCGGGGAGGCCGGCTTCGCCGAGGCAGCGGAACGGTCCCCTATGATGTCATCCGACGCAGGTCATTGGCCCCGATAGTCTGTGAGGAGGTGCCGCGATGAATGAACTGTACCGGTCGTTTCTAAGGATCCTATTTCTCTCCGCGGGTTTTGCGGTCGCCCTCGCCGGAGCGCGGTCGAGTGCCCAGCAGTGTGATCCGCAGTGGCGGACTCCTGACCTTGACGAACCGCGTTTGTGGGCGGTGAGGGGGCTGTGCGCGTGGGACGAAGATGGCGCCGCACCGGGCGAAGCGGTCTTGGTGTGCGCGGGCGAGGCGCGCGTAGGGAGCGGCGGGCAGTTCCACGAGATCGGGACTTGGGATGGTCAGAGGTACGAGACTCTTGAGTTCCGTGCGGCTGAAGGCACGATCGAGGGTGTTTTCAATCTTGAGGGGACGTTGATTGTTGTGACAACCCAAGCGACGCTGGTCTGGAATGGGACCGGGTTCGAAGCGAGGACGGGGCCTCAGACGCTCGGATTGACAAGCTTCGCGCAGTACGGGGATCACCTGCTGGGAATGGTGCGGGGCGATCAGGTCTATGAGTTCGACCTCGTGCTGGACGAGTGGGTCCCGTTCGGACCGGTGCTGCCGGCCGTCTGCAACGAAATCCAATCGAACGGCGTGAGGCTCGTCGCGCCCAAGCTCTCGGGGGACTTGAATCCTCCGGTCTACGAGCTTGTCGGTGCGTCGTGGGTCGCGCGCGCAGTTTCGGGCTGTGGCGTGAGCGCGTCCAGCGCCGCGCCGTTTGGGACCGGGACCGGAGTGGTGCGAGCCGATGGGGGCTGGATCGGCGGCGGTCAGTACCGATACTGGGTGTGTGGTGCGGCCTCGCTTCAAGGGGCAGGTGGGGACGGGACTCTTCTCTCGGTTGAGGACCGCGT
>JBMOHX010000044.1:0-16700 GCA_049317625.1 Phycisphaerales bacterium | reverse complement strand
GCCTTCGCCGCGGCGATCAGGGCGCCCATGTCGGGCGACAACCCCGCACGCTTGTTGATGAGCCGGCCGGTGGGGTGGCCGAGGATGTTGACCCTCGGGTGCTCGATCGCGCGAACAAGCCGGGCTGTCGCCGTCGCCGGATCTTGCGAGAGCGCCGCGTGCGGCGAGGCGACGACGATGTCGAGCTGCGCCAGGATCTCGTCGGGGTAGTCGAGCCCGCCGTCGGCGAGGATGTCGACCTCCGAGCCCGCGAGGATCGCGATGCCCGGCACGAGCTTCTGCGCTGCGCGCACCGCGTCGATGTGCGCCAGAAGCCGCTCGATCGACAGCCCGTTCGCCACCCCGCTGCTGCGTGAGTGATCCGTGACCGCGATGGTGTGAAACCCGCGTTCCATCGCGCGGCGCGCAAGCTCCTCGATGCTCATCGTGCCGTCGGACGCGGTGGTGTGGGCGTGCAGCTCGGCGCGGATGTCCGCGAGCTCCACCAGGCGCGGGGTCGCCTTGAGATCCATCTCGCCCCGGTCCTCGCGGATCTCCGGCGGGATGTACGGGAGTTTCAGCGCGGCGTAGATCGCCTGCTCCGTCTCCGCCGCGATCGGCGCGATTCCCCGCGACTGCGGGGGCGTCTCCTCCGAGTCGTTTGGAAAGAGCCCCCACTCGTTGAGTGTCAGGCCCATCTTCAGCGCCCGCTCGCGCAGCGCGACGTTGTGTTCTTTGCTCCCCGTGAAGTAGCTCAGCGCGGCCCCGAAGACGCGCGACGGCAGCACGCGCAGGTCGACTTGTATCGTGCCCTCCGAACCCTCGGCGTCGGGTCTCCACCGGCCCATCCCGCCGTCGAGTGCCACGCGGACCGACGACTTGTTGTCACCCGCCACGAGGACCTGCTGCACACCGGGCGCGGCGCGAAAGGCCTCGGCGACCCGTTTCTGGGTCGCACCCAGATCTTCCGGTGCGCAGTCCACACTCACCAGGATGTCGATGTCACCGACGGTTTCCTTGCCGCGGCGGAGCGAGCCCGCGGGGGTCACGGCGGAAACCGCCGGGAGCGTCGAGAGAAGGTCGACGAACCGCCTCGCGATCGCGTCCGCCTTGCCAAGCCAAGCGCGGCGGTTCGCGTCGGCGATCACCGCGATGCTGCTCCTGATCTTGGCGACAGACTTCTCGCCCATCCGCGGCAGCTTGAGCAGCGAACCGTCCGCGATCGCCGCCTTCAGCGACGCGAGGTCGGTGATGCCACCCTCTTGCCACAGGAGTCGGACCGTCTTGGGCCCAACGCCGGGGATCGTGGAAAGTTCCAGGAGCCCCTTGGGCAATCTCGACGCGAGCTCGTCGTACTCGGCGACGCGTCCGGTGGTCACGAACTCCACGATCTTGTCGGCCATCTTCGCGCCGATGCCGTCGAGCTTGAGGAGTTGCTCGCGCGTGAGAGACTCGGCCGAGCTCGAGAGATCACCGATCGTGCGCCCCGCGCGGGCGTGCGCAGAAGCCCTGAAGGAATCCTCCCCCAGTATCTCCAGCATGGAGGCCATCTCGGTCAGCAACGCGGAGATTTCGGAGTTGGTGGGCACGGCGTTTCCGGGGTGAAGCGGGCGGCGGTTCGAGTCAACAGGAGAGCGTAGTGATCGTGGGGCTTGGCTGGCGTTGCAGCGTGCCCGCGATCAACCGGCCTTGGAGGAGAGCGCGAGCAGAATCTCTTCGAGATTGTGGTCGAAGGCGCCCCGCGTCAGCACCTCGTCCGCGCCCTGGTCTCGCGCGGACTGAAGGAGGTCCTTGGAGACATGCGGTCCCCACGCAACCACACGCAGCGCGCGATCCCGCGCCGAAGCGCTCTCGCCACGCAACCTGGCGACAAGCGCGAGCGCCGTCTCCGGCTTGTCGAGGTCCACCAGAAGCGCGACCGGCGCCGAATCCGCCAAGCGTGCTTCGAGCATCTCGATCGAGCGCACCGGTCGCGCCGGCACCCCGATCGCATCGGCGGTCGCCTTGATTCGGGATGCCCACAAAAGGTCCGCCGCGAAGTAGAGGATCATGGCTGATCGTTGGCCCTCGGCGGATGTGCGTGGAGCGGAGCGGCTTAGATCGTTCCGGCCCCGGGCGTCCGTACTTTGTTCGGTCGATTCGGGGCGGGGTTGGAGTGGCCTTGGGTACGCATCGACGCCTAGCCTTCCTCCCACTCCGCGCCTGGGGCAGCAGCCGTCACGGGGCGCCAGACGTCCACAGGGAAAGAAACCGATGAGCACCACGAACAAGCCGGCGTCGCAGGACAACCACCCGATCTTCGAGGAGCTCGGATTCCCTACGGATCCGAACAATCTCTATCGCCAAACCGTGGGCTCCATGCTCCACGCTTCGGACCTGATGGGGTTGCCTCACTATCTCAAGATCATCCTCGCTCAGCCCAAGAACGAGATCATGGTGCACTTCCCCGTCAAGATGGATGACGGGCGCCACCGGATCTTCAAGGGTTACCGCGTCCAGCACAACAACGGCCTCGGCCCCTACAAGGGCGGCCTCCGGTTCCACCCCGACGTCCACCTCGACGACGTGAAGAGCCTCGCGTTCCTCATGACCATGAAGTGCTCGCTGGTCGGCGTGCCCTACGGCGGCGGCAAGGGCGGCATCAAGGTCGATCCCCGCAAGCACAGCAAGAGCGAGATGGAGCGCATCGTCCGTCGCTTCACCGCCGCGATCGCCCACAACATCGGCCCCGACTACGACATCCCCGCGCCCGACGTCGGCTCCACCAGCCAGCACATGGCCTGGATCGCCGACACCTACACCTTCCTCTCCGAGATCGGCGGGGACAACCCCGCGGCGGTCATCACCGGCAAGCCCGTCGAGTACGGCGGCTCGCTCGGCCGTGAGAAGGCGACCGGCCAGGGCGTGGTCGACACCCTCGTCGAGATGCTCCCCGAACTCCACCTCAAGCCCGAGCAGTGCACCTTCTCCGTGCTGGGCTTCGGCAACGTGGGTTCCTGGTCCGGCAAGATCTTCCAGGAAAAAGGCGCGAAGATGACCGCGGTCGCGGACCACACCGGCTTCCTCAAGAACGAGGCCGGCATCGATGCGCACGACCTCGCGGCCTATGTCACCCAGAAGGGCGGCGTCGCCGGCTACACTAAGGCCACGGCGTGCACGAAGGAAGAGTTCTACAAGACCAAGGTCGACGTCTTCATCCCCGCCGCGCTCGAGCAGATGATCCAGGAGACCGAGGCCGAGATGCTCAACTGCCGTGTCGTGGCCGAGGGCGCCAACGCCCCCACCACACCGGGCGGCGAGCGCATCCTCCAGCGCCGCGGCATCGAAGTGCTCCCCGCGATCCTCTGCAACTCCGGCGGGGTCACCGTCTCTTACTTCGAGTGGGTCCAGAACAAGACGTTCCAGGTCTGGGATCTCGAGAAGGTCGACGCCGAGCTGAACAAACACATGGTGCAGGCCGCCGCGAAGGTGCGCGTTGCCCGTAAGAAGTACGGCTGTGACCTCCGTACCGCGGCGTACATCGGGGCGCTCACCCGCCTCCAGGACGCCTATGAGGTCCGCGGGATTTTCCCGTAAGGTTCCGCCCGCATTTGATCAACCGCTTCACCCCCCGTCATCGACGGGGGGTTTTCGTTTTCCGGCGCAGGCCTTACCACCCGCGCAGGCCCACTTACTGCCGCATCCCTTTCGCCCGATCACGGGAATCTCGCGACCGTCGCTCGCCGGTTTCGGATGATCATGGTGCATGCTCCCTGGACACACCGCCGAGTCCCTTGACTTGCCCGAACCCCTGGGCGATCACCGCGCCTTCGGCTTCCGCGAGTCCGAGGTCGCCAGGGCCCGCTTCGTGGGGCTCTCCCGTCTCTCGCCGACCGAGCGAGTCACGTGGTCCTTCACGCGACCCAAGCGAAACGGGGACCTCTGGCGAGCAGCCCGCCTGGGCTTGATCATCTCGGGCTCGCTCTTCGCCGCGTTGACCATTCTGGGCACCATGGAGCTCACCCCCTGGACCATCGGGGCAATCGGGCTGCTCGGCTTGGTTGCCTCGATCACTTCTCTGGTGCTCTGGAAAGCGATCCGCGCCTCGCCCCGCAACCTGGTTCCCGGGTTCGTGGCGATTCTCACAAACCAGCGATTGCTGGTCGTGAACCTTGATTCGCCCGAGGACGTCTGGTCGCTCTACGTCGGCCAGGTGCTGCAGGTATCCTCCGACACGCTGCTCCACGCCGTCGGAGGGGTGTGGGTCGCGGGCTGCTGGCTCGACCCGCGCGGCCGCAGGGTCGAGACCAAGGTCCCGCTCTTCATCGGCCGCGAGTGCGCCGCGACCATTCAGATGCTGAGGCGGCGTCTGACCGCCGAATGCCTCGACGAGTCCGCCGAGGCAGCCTGAAGGCACCCGATGATCCCGGCTTGATTCACGGTCGGACCGCCCGCCCAGCCGCCCCCACGCCGACTCGCGCGGGCCACTTCAGCCTGTTCACGCGGCACCTTGAACGTGCACGGACCCCACAAGCCGACAGAGTTCCGGGCGAGCCGGCCCGAGCTCCTCGCTCGATCCTTTCCCAACACTCGTGCCCGCGGAGAACATCTTGATCCGCGAACGACCGTCCTTCGAGTGGTCCACGACGCCAATCACCACTTCGACCTCGTGCACCCCCGGAATCAAGTCATCCGGGATCTCAATACCCGCAGCGACAACCGGCCCGGACCCTGTTGCGAAAAAGCCGCGGTGGGGCGAGACCACCCCGTCCTCCCAAACCCCCGACGCGGGAACTGAGGCACCGGTCTTCGCCGAGCGATTCAAGACATCAAAGTTGACGCGCCGCCCACCGACCTTCACGCTCACGATGAAGACACCCTTCGACGAAATCTGATCCGCCATCACAGCGCCGTGTGTGATGCTCATGGCAAGCGATGCGCCGGCGCGCACCGACGGTGACACCACAAGCGAGAACTCCGAAGTCGTCACGCCCGCCGCCGGGCCCGACGCGGGATCGTCGGGACGCTGGGTCGAAATCGTCGCGGCGTGAGGCCCGGGCTCGGCTCGCTGCGGCACCGCCTGCCCGGCACATGCGCTCAGGACCGAGAGTGCCGCGAGCACCAGTGCTGCTCGAGCGGGCGATCCGGGCGGGATGAGGGCGGGAGCGAAAGTGAACGACGATGCAACAATGACTGGCATGTGGGACCTCCTCGGCAGTGCCGTTCCATCATTTATACGGCAGATGGCCGCGAGGCGCTGAGGCCGACAGCGAAGGAGTTACCCGTGTGTTACCGTCAGTCGCCGGGGCAGTCCCGCTCACGGTGCCTTGCGCGGCGCGCGAGGGACCGGCTGGCCGCGACCGCGTCGCATGAGCTCAATCTGCTCCTGCATGCGGGCGTTCATCTCTTCGAAGGGATCCCGCTGCACCGGCACGCCCTTGAACTCCAGCGGCAGATCGCAGTACTTCGACTGGTCGAGGGTCACAGCGACGTGTGACGGACTGGGCCGCAGAACCACGTCGACGCTGCGGCCGGGCTTGAACGGCAGTACGCCGGACACTGTCCGGCTCTCCGCCGAACTCGATCTCGAGCTGCTGCTGATCGTCGAGCCGTTGATCGAGATGGTCATCGACGATTGAAACGATCGCACGAACGGATCGTCGACTTCGTCAACCGCCTTCCCGCTGCAGAAGGATCCCAGCAGGGTCTCGCCTCCCGCGGGGTTCTTGACGAACACGTCGTAAGAGACTTCGGCCGGAAGGTCGGCGCAATCGAATCGCAGGGCATAGGCAGCCTGGGGACTCCGCAGCACCCCCGCGTGCCCGAACTGACCCGAGGGCTCCAGAATCTCCGGCCGGAGCTTGCCCCCGAGCTTCTCGGCGATCTCCCGGTCCGGGGCAACCGGAACGGCCACCGGCTCCTCGGCAGGACGCACGTCCACCGTCGACGCGAGCTTCAGAGCAGTCGAGTTGGAGGGCTTCGCGCCCGAACCGGCGCGCTGCAGCCGCCCGTTCAAGATCATCACCACGTTGTTGAGGCCGCCCATGTCGCTGCCCGGCGAGATCGCCAGCGTGGCTTCCAGAGGTTGAAGCCCCTTCGCCGCGTCCGCGGGAGCGGCGACGACCATCCCGTACGAGTTCGAACCGCCCAGAACGCCGCGGGCTCCCCCCGCTCGGGAACCGCCGATGCTCAGCATCCACTGCCCATCTCCCGAAGCCCGGGCGCCGGTGAAAGGATCGCTCGGCCCGGGTGCTTCCGCAGGAAGCGCAAGAGCCCGACCTCCCAGGCTCACCCCCCCGACCCGCACCGGGCAGAACATCGACGTGGACGCGCCGACGCGGGCCTCCTTGAGCTTGATCATGATCGGTACCGGACCACCCGCGTTCACGGTCTCTCGAGTCTTGATCTCAAAGACCGGGGCTTGCGCGGCGAACACCTGCTCGTCCGCCGGCGACAGCACACTGTCGAACCGCGCGCGCTCGATCAGTTCGCCCCAGGACTCGGACCAGGGCTTCGAGCGGTCGCCCTGGATCTCAAGAGCGGTCTTGATCACTCTCTGATACTGTCCGGCATCCAGCTTCCCGGCGAGCACGCGCGTCATGATCTCGTCCGCGAGCTTCGTGCCCCGCGCAGCATCCGCGAGCTTGCCCTCCCACAGCAGCAGACCGAGCGGCTTGAACTTGTTGATATCCCCGCCCGTGATCGCGGCGTATCCCACCACACAGAACGGAAGAACCGAGGTCGCCGCGAGCACCGCGCCAACCGCGGCGAGAACGGGCATCCGTTTGCGGACACCGTTCAACACCGCCTTGTCGCGCTTGAGGCCCGCGCCGCACTCCGGGCAGGTGACCGACTCTGGGTAGACCCCGTCGAGATCGAACTTGCACCAGGAGCAAACGGGATGGTCGTTGATGCGGCGGCCGCGCAGGCCGACGACAAACCCCGCTGCGCCGAGCAGCAGGGTCACGAGCAGCAGGATGAGTACCGCCGGGAGCATGCGTCACCTCGGAGTGGTTGGATTCAGACCCGCCCCGATGATAGGGATGCGCACCCCGGTTCCAGCCGTCAGGGGTTGCGTGCCACCCCAACGAGAACCTCACGCCACCAGGAATCCGGGGGGCTCTGGTAGGGACGGAACTTCTCGGTCGAGGCCGTCTCGTCGCTGTACAAGTACGCGCGGTGTCTCCCAAGCGACTGCGCAACGGGGGAATCGATGAGGTGGGTGGAGTCTGAACCGGACATCTGGAAGACCACCCGCCACGAGAACTCCCGCATCGTCTGCCGGCTCAGGTACCGCTCCAGGTTGTTCACCCCGTCGCACCACGCGATGGTGTGAATCCCCAGCGACGGCCCCTCCCGCGCGATCCGTGCCAGCAAGTCGGCGGGCTTGGCCGCCTTGGACTCGTCCGCCGAGAAATCAAAGTCATCCCCCTTGCGCAGCTCGCGGAACCGCTGCAACCCGTGGATGAAGAGGTACACCGGGGGCCGCGCGACGTGGGGCTCGGCCTCGCGCGCGGAAAGCTCGTCGGCCACTTCGGTCAGCGCGGTCGCCAGGTCGTGCACGCCGCCCGAGCGGCCCGCCTCGCCCAGCTCCTGCGCGAGTCTCCGAAGCGCGGGCGCACCCTCGTCGCCCGCCTGGATCGCGTCGATGACGAACACCTTCGCCTGCTCCCCAGCCGCCCTGGCGTGCGCAAGCACGGAGGCGCAGCCCACGAGCTCCATCGCCGCGGCGGCCTCCTCCTGCTGACCAACGATCAGCAGGTTCGAAGCGCCGCGCCGATGGAAGACCGCCGCGGAGGGATCCTTGATCGAGATCGCTTCGCCCATCCAGAAGTGCGGGACGTTCGGGAGCGACCCGGGCCAGGTGCCCCCGACCGCCGCTGCCAGCAACTGGTTGGCGCGGGCGTGAGCGGGGACGTTCCCCTCGAAGACGATCATGGGCTCTCGCTTCACCCGCCGAACTTCCGCCTGATGCGAGACCTCGGCGAGCGCGGCCTCTCGCTGGTCGTCGGGGAGCCACACGATCTGGAATGGGCTGTTGCCCTCGATCATGCCGCTCTGATCGTTGTAGATCGCTTCGCCCGGCCGGGTCAGCAGGCGCGGCGCGGTGTTGTCTTCGGCCATGATCAGGTACGAGTCCTGCTCGCTGCTCTGGAGCGCGATACGCACCGCCATCTGGCCGATGGTGCTGCGGGCGATGGAGAACGCGCCGCCGAGGGTCTGAGAGCCCAGCACAAGGTGCATACCGAACGCGCGGCCCTGACGCACCAGTCGGTCCAGGAGCAACGCCGCCTCCTGGGCGATTCGATCATCCTCGACGAAGAACTCCTGGAACTCGTCGACGGCGAAGAGCACGCGGGGCATGCGAGCGCCGGGGTGCTCGCGCCGGTACCCCGCGATGTCCTGCACGCCCGCATCGCGGAACAACTGCCCGCGCCGCGTGAGCTCGGCGTCGAGACGCTTGAGCACACTCAGGCCGAACTCCCGCTCGCTCTCCACAGCGACGACTCTCGCGTGCGGGAGCGTCTGTGTGGCGTACGCGCGGAACTCGACGCCCTTCTTGAAGTCGATGAGGTAGAACTCGAGCTCATCGGGGCTGTACCACTGCGCGAGGTTGGTGATCAGCACGTGGAAGAGCGTCGACTTGCCCGAGCCCGTGCGCCCCGCCACCAGCGCGTGCTGCGCCATCCCGCGCCCCAGCGTCATGTACTGGAGCTTTCTCGCGCCGGCGCGGCCCAGCGGCACCCGCAGCTCCTCCGCGGAGCTGAGCGTCCAGAACGCGTTCGACCCCGGCGCGACCGTCGAGAACGGCACCTGGACGCGCGAGGAATCCTTCAGCAGTGCGCCCACCGCGGTGAGAAGCGCGGTAAGCCGATCACCAGTCGGAGGGGTTTCGAGCGCCAGCGGCCACTCTCCCGCCGCGGGATCCTTCACGCGCAGCTCGCCGCCCTTCCACTGCAGCGTCACCGCGCCACGCTCGAGCTCGTTCAGCAGCATGGCGAAGGCGCCCTTCTGCTTCGGGTCCGCCGCGATCATCGTGTACACACCGCACCGCGGGCCGCTCGCGATGATCCCCTGGAGCCGCTTCATCGCGATCTCGGTCAAGTTCGCCGGGTAGTCCGCGAGCACCAGGAACCTGAGAGGCTCGGCCACCTCGCCCGCCTGGCGGTTGTAGTCCTGGATCGAGTCGTACTGGTTCCGCAGGTACTTCTGGATCACATGCTCCATGTGCTCCGTGAGGTCCGTCAGACGCTGCTCGATGTGCTTGGCATCGGTCCAGATCCGGTCCCCTACCACGATCGGCTCGAAGTCGGCCAGGTGCATGAAGCCCGCGAAGCTCTCGCCGAGCCCCACCGGGTCGACGATCGTCATCCGCACCTTGCCGGGCGGGAACGACGTCACCAGCCGCAGCATCGTGTTGGCGAGCACCGAGATCGCCGCGCCACGCCCCTCCTGCGGCGCGAGAATCAGAAGTTGCCCGCGACCCCGAAGGTCGAGACTGATCGGCATCGCCCAGTTCGTCCGCGACCCGCCCCCCGCGCCGGCAGCCCGCGGCAACCCGCGCGGCAACGCCTCGAGATTCACCGCCAGCTCGCCGATGAAGACCTCGTCAGGCGGCACCTCGGCCTTCGGTGGAGACGACCACGCCCCGTCGTCCCATGGGCGCGCGGCCTCGTTCCGCGCCGCGAGCGCCCGGTCCGCGTGCGATGATGTCCGTTCAAGAACCTCGCGCCAAGACGCGGCCAGCGCGCCGCGCGTCGTCGCGAGCGCGCCGTTGGCGGCCTCGAGCGCGACGGACCTCGCGGACTGTGCGGCCGACACCTTCTCCTCTCGCGCCGCTCGGAACTGCTGGACCTGCACGCTCGCGGAAGCGTCGAGGCGTTCGAGCTGCGACGCGCGGTGCCGCTCGAGGTCGGCGACCCGATCCCCGTGCCCCTTCTCGAGCAGCGGGTACTCCTCCCGCTGACGCGACTCCACCTGATTGCGTGCCGCGGCGAAGCGATCTCGGGCTCTCGCGATCTCCTCGTCCTTTCGACCCGAGGCCGCTCCCGACTTGCGGAGCTTTTCCTCGTCCGAAGCGCGACGCAACCGAGCCGAGAGGTTCACCACCTCGCCGCCCACCGCCGCGAGGGCACGGGCGGCCGGCCCGACGCGGGCCCGCGCGAGCAACCGTACCCCCAGCATCACCACGAACACGGTGGCCGAAGCGACGAGCACCGGCGGCGCGATCCCCGCTGGGAACGCCTTGGCCGCCAGCAAGCTCACGAAGAACGTCACGATCGCGACGGCGGGCACGAAGATGATCGCCAGGGTCCACCGGGTCCACACGAGCGTTGCGCGCCGCCGCAGCTCGTCCGCCGCGGCCCCGAGCCGCGCGATGGCGACGGCAAAGTCCTTCGCCACGGGCTCGACCGATGCGTCCGCGGGCACCACCGACGGAGCCGGAGGCGACGCGAGCAGCGCGTACCCACCGGACTTGAGCGCCCCGTTGCAGACCTCGAACGCCTTCGCGCACTCGGCCTCGCTCTGCTCGGCCTGCTTGATCGCGGCGGTCCACTCCTGCTCCGCCTTCCGCTCGGCCGACTCAGCGACGGTATCCGCGAGCCACTGGCGCTCGTCGTAATCCTTGTTCGCCTTGTCGATCATCTCCTGCGTGCGCCGCTTGTGATCCGAGAGTTCACGGTCCCGGGCCGCGGACGCTGTCGCGATCTTCTCAGACCATTCCTTCTCGATCTGCTCCCGCCCGAGCTGGTGGCGAGCAGTGAACGTGCGCGATTCCTTCGAGTACTCGGCGTCGATCGCCTCGATCCGGAGCGAGCACTCACGCTCCGCTTGGGCAATCGCGTCGGCGCAGCCCGCCTCCGCGACCTTCTCCTGCTCGGCCACGCGCACCAGCGTGGACGTTGTGCCGGCGATCACCGCCGATACGGCTTCGATCCCACCCGCGGCCACGCCGCTCTCCTGCACTCGGGTTTCCGGGCTTTCAGTCATCTCCGCACTCCCGCTTCGCTCGCTGCATCAGCTCTTCAAGCTGGTCAAGCCCCTTCGCCGCGGCGATCGTGGCCCCTTCGAGGGGCTCGATGTAGTCCCGCTCGAAACGGCGCCGGACCGCGTCGTCCCACTGGTCCTTCACCCCATCGAAGCGGATCCTCAGCTTCTTCAACGCGTCCACCAGATTCGCCTTCGCCGCGTGCACGCTCATGCCTTGGGCTCCTCGGGCGCGGCCCCGGGCGTCTGCTCCGGATCCTCGTCGGGGATCACCAGATCGCCCTCGGCCTGAACCCGGTTGCGGACCGCCAGGTACGCCTCGAGGCTCGCGGTCATCCGCTCGAGCAGCGCCACGGCCCGTGGAAGGTTGACCGACACGGCGTCGCTCAGATCGCGCGAGGCCGACTTGGCCATCTGTGCCTGCTTCTGAAACGCCACCGCCCACCGCTGCGTCGCCTCCTGTCGTTTGCGCGCCGATTCAACCCGCTCGCGAGCCTTGGCGAGCTGCCGCTGCTCGAACACGACAGAGGCCGGCTCGGGGGCCCGGATGAGCCGCTTCCGCTCGATCTCGAGCTTCGCACGCTGCACCGCGTCCTCGCGCAGCCTGATCTCCCGCTTCCAGTGCGCCGGCCGCTCGTGGGTCAGCCACTGGTCCACGCGGTTGATGTCGCTCTCGACGGACGCGAAGGTCGCTCGAACAACCTCGACGAACTCGACAACCGAGTTCCGCGCCTCCGTGAGGGCCTTGGGTGATTGAACGTGTGCCTGGTCGCGCATCGGTTGGCTCGGGAGTCTCCGTCACCGGCTCAACGCTGGTTGAGGTACTCTTCGATCTTCTCCGCTTTGCGCAGCAGGAACGGGATGTGGCGGTCGGTCGAGTCGGCGAACCGGGCGAGGGCCCGCATCGTCTGCTCGAACTCCTCGGAGAACTTCGCGTGCTCCTGATCACGCCAGGTCTGGCCGAGTTCGTTGAGCCGGGCGAGCATCACGCCCATCTGGTCGCGCACCGTCGTATTGAACTTCTTCAACTCCTGGGCGAAGCGCCGAACTTCACCGGGATCCATGATCGCCTTGGCCATCGTTCGCTCCGTTCACCACAAGCCCATCCACGCGGATCGACGAGTCTACCACATCTGTCTACGGACGCCGGTGCCCCGCGGTTTCCGCCGCGGTCGGGGGCTCGCCCGGTCTCAAGAGAACGAAAGCGGCAAGTCCTCGTAGAAGGCGCCCCCCTTGAGGTCCATCGTCGAGTGCAGCCGGCTCTCCTTCCGCAGCGCCTCAACGAGCGTCGCCCTCGGGATCTCGGTGCCCTCGTCCGGGTTGCCGTGCTTACCGGGGTAGGTGGAGAGCAGCGTCCGCAGCCGGTCCACCCGGCCCTCGGCCCCGCGCCGGCGGAAGAGCCCCCAGAGCGACTTCGGGGTCGCGTTCAGGCTCCCGTGGTGCCCCACCTTGTAGACCGTGACGCCCTTGAGCATTTCCCGGAGGTCCCCGGAAACATCCGCACCCTTCACCTTCGCCTGCCGCAGGGCGTACTGCCAGCTCTCCGCCTGCGCGTCCCCCGGGAAGAGCAGCCTTTGGTCGCCGACTTCAAAGAGCAAAACCACGCTCGTGTTATTGAGCGCGGCGTCCAGTTCCCGAACGATCGCCCGCACCTGGTCCGCCCGCACCGACCCGAGCCCGCGCGCGAGCCGGCGGGCCTCGGGCGGCAGGTTGCTGAACTTCTTCGCGCGCGGAAAGAGGTTCGCCTCGGCCCCGCGATCGATCGTTTCCAGCAGCCCGATCGCGCGCAGCCAGAACTCGTCCTCGTCCTTGCGCCGCTGCTTCGCCAAGTCCGCGAACTGGTCCATCGTCGGCGGCCCCAGCACCCACACCTTGACACCAGGCAGCAACGCTCCCAGCCCGCTCTCCTCGCCGAACGCCACGTACCGCTGCCCCGCCTTGGTCCGGGCCATCGTGGCAAGGTTCTCGATCGCGTCGAGGTTCGGCAGATTGTCCGCGCCCAGAAACTCCAGCTCGCTGATCGTTCGCTTCGCAACGCCGCGCGAACGCCCCAGCGAGTTCCCCGCGGAACGCAAGTGGCTGAGCAGGGCCTCCGCGCCGCGGCTCATCCCGTGGAGCCGCGCGACAAACGCGGGGCCGGGCGGGAGCGACTCGATCGCTTTGCGCGCATCGGGAGCGGCCTTCGGGTCTTCGGTCCAGGGCTGGATCACCAGTTCGGGCTCGAGCGCGCGGAAGATGTCCCCGGGACCGTCTCCCTTCTTGCCCCCGCGCGCGAACCCGTTGATGTGGTCCGCGTGACGGTGGGTCGCCACGATCGCATCGAGGGTTCCCCCGCAACGGCCGCGCACGTCTTCCGCCACACGCTTCAAGACCGAGCCCCCGGCCGGCATCTGGCCTCCTCCCATCGATCCGCAATCGATCAGCACGTGACGCTCGCGGTCCGGGTACGCGAAGGACAGCAGGAAGCTGTCACCGAACCCTACCCGGTACATCCGGAGGTTGAGCGATGTGGGCGCTTGAACGGCCTTCGGGCCACCCCGCTTGCGCTTAACGGCCATCGGGCCACCCCTCTTCCGCGCCCGGCCCCGCGCCGGTCGTCGTAGCGACCGCCGCGCCGCGCGACCGCGCACGGTGCAGCGCCGCGAAGTCCGCCGTGCCTCCGCGGAGCCGCAGCTCGCCGGTCCGCCGGTCGCGCTTGAAGGCCCCCGCCTCCCACAGGCTCGCGAGCCGGCACGCCTGCGCGTCGGCGTTCGCAATACTATTATGAATGTTATATTTGAGCTTCCCGAACTCGTCGAACACCAGCACGCACCCCCCGTACAGGGTCACCCGCGCGGTCCGCTCCATCCCGCGCGGCGACTTCACGCCCCACCCGCCGAGTTCGCCCGCGGTCAGATCGATCTGCTGGTGCACCTCCGCCACCGTCTCGCGGAGCGTGAAGCCGTCGCGATCGATGCGGATGCACGGCCGCACCGAGAGCACCCGCGTGTACGCGTCCTCGCGCAACCCCAGAGCCTCGCGGTTCTCCCACGCGAAACGGAAGACCTCGTCGCGGTCGTAGCGCAGGCTGTCGTGGTGAACGCCGTGGTAGCTCAGCTCCACGCTCTCATCGACCAACCCCACCCGCCACGCGCCGTCCTTCTGGCGGGAGGTTGGCTTCACCCCGTACTCCGCGAAGCTCTTCCGAAGCAGCGCGGGGTACTCGTGCTTCCCGCCGTCGGGGTACATCTCCCGGTCGGCGGTCAGCAGCGCGCTCAGGTAGTCGCCGAACGTCAGGTGGCACGGCGGCGTGTAGTCGATCGCGCGGATGGCCATCGTCAGCAGGTGCTGCGCGGCCCTCGCGCCCTCCTCCACTACCGCGTCCGCGTCGTAGTCCCGCGCCTTCTCGGTGCCCAGCCGCTTGACGCGGGCCGCCCACACCTTCACGAACGCGCTCAGCACCGCGGCCACCAGGATCTCGCCGCGCCGGTGCACGCTCCTGAACTCCGCCTCACGCAGGTAGTAACTCGTCGACGGCGTGAGCTCGAGGCTCCGCCGCAGCGGCCTCCCCCGAACACCCGATGTCTCTTCGCCGAACTGCTCCGCGATCGCCAGGAGCGGCCCCGTGCGGAGCGCTTGCTCGGTCAGCCTCGTGGCGCGGATCCTCTTGCCGGCCCCCGGCTTCTCGTCCAGCAGCGCCCCCACGACTTCCGGCAGCGAGAACACGCTCATCAGCGCCACGAGGTCGGCGAAACCCTCGTGGAACGCGCCCTGATCGGAAGAAGAAGGATCCGCGTACCGCGTCCGCAGCCCGTCGAGAATCGCGTGGGTCGTCTCGTGCACGATGATGTCGTGGGAGAGACAGGTGTACACCATCCCGTCCCGCCCCGGAAAGTACCCGAAGAGCAACGCCTCCAGGTCGTCTGAGTAGAACGCGTTCGACTCGCGGAACGCGTGCGGAACGATCTTGACCTGATGGCCCGGGAACGACCAGCTGAGCCTGCGTCCCAGCGCCCGCTGGAACAACTCGAGCGTCCGGGTCGCGATGACGAACGCGTTGCTCGCGTGGAAGCCCGGATCGCCGAGGATCACGCTTTCGGAAGGGTTCGGGTCGTCGAAGAGTTCCCGATTCTCCTCCCGCGGCCGGTACATGGTGTGCGTCGTCGAGTCGTAGTCAACGACATGAAAACGGCTGCTCCAAGGGCCCGGCGCAAACCTCTCGTCCGGGATGCGCACCTGCGCGGTCAGGATCCGCCCCTCGCGCCGCAGGCTCGGGTCGTGCGCAACGATCGTGGCAGACCGCATCAGCGGCCGAGCGGGTGCTCGCATCCGGTGCCTCCCCCGTGTTTGACGAGGGCTACTCCTCGTCGAATCCGCCGTCGACCAACGCCCGGAGCTTCTCACACGCTTCTTCGGAGTCGTCACCTTCGGCGGTGATCTCCAGTTTACTGCCTTTACCCGCCGCCAGCATCATCATCTGCATGATCGACTTCCCGTCGACCTCAGTCTCCGCCCGGCGCACCGTCACCGCGCTCGCGAATGTGCTCGCGAGATCAACGAACGCCATCGCGGGCCGGGCGTGAAGCCCGAGCTTGTTGACGACGGTGGCGGTCACAGACGTGCGGGGCAGCGGTGCTCTCCTGAAGTTGCGGGCGGTCCGGGACGCCGAGATCAGCCGGGGAGCTGCGAGCCGTCGGCATCGGCCAGCAGTTGGACGACTTCACTCACCCCGGCGGACTGGCGCAAATACCGCCTGAAGGTGTCCCGGCCCAGATTCTTGAAGACCACTTCCATCGCCTGAAGGTGCTCCTCAGGCCGGTCCTCCGGGCTCAGCAAAAGCACAACCGAGTACACCGGCTGACGGTCAAGCGAGTTGAAATCGATCCCCCGCGGCGAGAGACCGATCGCCGCGGACATCTTCGTCACCGCCCGGTGCTTCACGTGCGGAACCGCGATCCCCTTGCCGAACCCCGTCGACCCGCGCCGCTCGCGGTCCAGAACCCGCGCCACCAGCTCGTCCCGGATTCCCTGTGGCGCTGCGCCGCACTTCACCAGCGCGTCGATCATCTCGGTGATGGCGGCGTCCCGCTCACCCGCCACCAGGGGCACCAGGATCGCCCCGGGATCCACAATCGATGTCAGACGGAGGTCGGCCATGATCACCTACCGGATGGTTCGCGAGGAGCGGCCCCTCCGAAGAGCGTTAGCCCTTCAGACGTTCTTTGAACTCACGCAACTGACGCTCACCCTTCTCGACAACCAGATCGATCGCGGCGTACGGGTCCTTGCCGTGCGCGTTCGACACAAAGTCGGCGTGCTTTTCCACGTCGAGAATGAGCTCGGCCTCAAACTCCGAGGTGTGGCTCGCGTTCGCCTTGGTGACCCGGATCGTGATCAGCTGGATCCGGTCGTAGTACTTCAAAAGCTTCGAGGCCTTCGTATCCCCGTACTGGCGGATGGCGTCGGTGATCTCGGTATTCTTCCCAACAACGTCGATACGCATGTCCACTCCCTGGTTCCCGGGCGTTCCGCTTCCCGAACGATCATCGTACGCGCTCGAGATCGGCCCGCGACGGTCCGATCGGACTCGCCAAAAACAAACGCGGCGTCCGACTCAACTGGTGAGGGACGCCGTGAAAGTGGGCCTGGGCAGGCTCGAACTGCCGACCTTACCCTTATCAGGGGTACGCTCTAGCCAACTGAGCTACAGGCCCGTCCTTTACCTTGCGCCACCCCGGTTTCCCGGCCTGGCGGTGAGGTCTCCACTATAGGCC
>JBMOHX010000043.1:0-16705 GCA_049317625.1 Phycisphaerales bacterium | reverse complement strand
GAGACCGCCTTCCAGAGCACCGGCCAGCAGGACATCCACTTCCTCCGCTCGGGCCTCAACGGCGAGACCGGTTGCTTCGAAGGCCCTGCCTTCGCAGCGGTCGCTCCGATCCCCCTGCTCCAGCGGCCCCTGGGCATGGCCCGCGTGCCCGAGACCCTGACCAGCCCGGTCGAGATGTTCGTGCAGGACGTGCCGCTCAACAACATCCGCTTCTGCTTCTCCGAAGGATGCCCCGCCGACTTCAACCACGACAACGCGGTCGACGGCGATGACGTGATCGCGTTCTTCGGACTGTGGGATCAGGGCCTCCCGTGTGCCGACGTGACCGGCGACAACGCGGTGGACGGCGACGACGTGATCTTCTTCTTCTTCCGCTGGGACGCGGGGTGCTGAGGCATAAAGCAGCAAAGCGATAAAGCTCAAAGCAGCAAATAGTGCAAGAACCCCGCGCCAACGCGCGGGGTTTTTTTGTCATTGGCGACCAGAGTCCGCGCGCCGGGCTCTTCCCCTCTTCTTTGTTGCTTTATCGCTTTGCTGCTTTGCTGCTTTCTGCTTCAGCACCCACCGTCCCACCGCGCAAAGAACAGAATCACGTCGTCCCCGTCAACACCCCCGTCTCCATTCATGTCCGCCGCGGGTGCGCTCACGTCCCACGCCGCGAAGAAGGCGATCGTGTCGTCCGCGTCCACAGCCCCGTCGTTGGTGAAGTCCGCGAGGCACAGCGGCGCGGTGAAGACGCCCCGACCCTGCGTTGCCGCGATCAGGCGGTTGCGGCCGGGCTCCACCAAGAGGTCGATCGTCGGCACCTTCGGCATGCCGCGCCCGTACGGCCTCCACACCTGGCCCTCTTGAACCCACACGCCGGTCTCCATCCCCGCGAACACGCGGTGCGGCGAGAACCGCACGTCCGCGGCCACCGTGTTCACCGGCAGGTCCGGCAGCCCGCCGCCGATGACGCTCCATGTCGCGCCGGCGCTCGTCGTCATCAGCACACGGGAGGACCCGTACCCGGCCGCGGCGACGTACGCGGTGCGCGGATCGTCCGGGCTCACGAAGATCTCCCGTGTGCACCGCGGCCACCCGGGGTGGCCCGTGATGCTCGTCGAGAACGTCGCTCCCCCGTTCTGCGACACGAGCACGAACCCGGTGTTCGTCGAGACGTACACGAAGCGCGGGTCCGACGGCGCGATCGCCAGCGAGCGGATCGCGCCGGTCCCGCCCGCGAGATCTGCGCTCAGCACCGTGAAGGTGTCACCCGAGTTGGTCGAGACCCAGAGCCGCTCGGTGCCATACAACATTCGCCCCGCGACGCCGGGCACGAGCAGGTACGGCGGGAGGAAGCAGTTGCGGCCGCTCAGGCCCGCCCCCACGTCGACGAACCCCGACCCGTTGATCGAACGGCCGAGGTTGCCCGTGCCCTGAGCCTCGACGAACATCCGCGAGGGGTCGGTCTGATCGACCTGTGTCCATCCCCCGTCTCCGCCGTAGACCGATCGCCACACCGTGCTCGTCTCGCTCTCGCGGAGCGCGCTGCCGTTGTCCTGAAGCCCAACGAGGATTTTCGCGGGATCGGTTGGGTGCGTCGAGAGCCCCGCGTAGCACTGGGTGAGCGTGAGCCCATGATTGAGCGTTGACCAGGCCCCGGCCTGCCAGCGGTGCACGCCGCCGTCGTCGCCCGAAATGAGACGGCCCGCACCGTCCCACACCAGCGCGTGGACATCCGGGTGCGGTACGTTGGACGCGAGAAAAGTCACGCCAGCGTTCACCGACCGAAGGGCCTCGAGCCCCCCGATCCACACTTCGTCCGGGTTCGTCGGATGAGCCGTGATCGTCGCGAAGTACCAGCCGTAAGTGGACTGGTACGACCCGGTGTGCACCTGCGCCCACGTCACCCCGCCATCATCGGAGCGATACACCCCGCGCGTCGTCGCGCCGCCGCCGGTGGCATCGCAAGGCCGGGCGATGAACGCGTAGAAGCGGCCGGGTCGCGCGGGTGAAGCCGCGAGCCCGATGCGGCCCGTCTCCGCGGCGACCGGCAGCCCCGTGACGATCCGCGCCCACGTCACGCCGTTGTCCGCGGATCGCCACACCCCGTTCGACAGGTCGCCGGTGATCCGACCCACGCCCGCGAGGATCACGCCGGAGTTGTCGGGCGCGCGAACCACGTCGGTCACGTCCAGATCCGGCACCGCGCCGATCCGAAACCACGAGCTCCCCGCGTCGTCCGACTTCCACAGCCCGCGCGGCCCGTTCGCGAGCGGGTGCCCCTTCGCCGCGGCCAGCAGCGGGAACCCGCCGGCGCCGGTGACGGCAACCAAGAGGCGTCTGCTCTGCGCCGGGTCGATGCTGATCCGCGAGATCGACCGACCCGCGAAGTGCTCGCCGCCCAGCATGCTCCAGGTCTCACCGCCGTCGGTGGACTTGTAGATCCCCACGCCCGGGCGCGAGTGATTCGCGAAGTTCGCTTCGCCCGAACCCGCGTACACAACGGCGGTGTTGGCGGGGTCGATCGCGAGCGCGCCGATCGGTGTTGGAAAGTCGTCGGTCAGCGATCGCCACGTCGCACCGGCATCGGTCGTCTTCCACACGCCCCCGTCGGCCGCGCCGATGTAGAACGTCGTGGAATCGCCGGGGACACACGCCACCGCCGCGACACGCCCAGTGGACCCGCCAAACTCCGTGATCCGCGACGGCCCGATGCTCCGCCACGTCTGACCCGCGGCGACATTCGCGCAACAGATCACGATGACCGCGAGGCGCTTCATGGCTTGGATGCCTCCAGGAGCGAATCGAGTTCTCGTCGGTACACCGCCCGCGCGCCGTCGCGCCGCAGGTGGTTGTAGTCCCCCTGCGTGACATACCACGAGTTCTTCTCCAACTCGGCGACGCTCACGACCCGCGCGAGATCGACGCTCGCCGCGCGGGGATGGTTGCGGGCCACGTCTTCCGCCGTCCGGCGGTACAGCTTCAGAGGCTCGTCGTCGGCGCCGGGCACCGGGTGAGAGGGCGTGATGACCAAGTACAGATTCTGTGGCTCAAACCCCGCGAGCGCCCACGCCTGCTCGAGCCGCGCCACGATCGCGTGGAGGTTGTCCGCGTACGCGCCGGCGGAGCCGCCGGGTGTCTGCGGCTCCGGGCCGAGCGACCCGAGCGGTTCGCCGCGGTCGTTGAGCCCGGTGCAGATGCGCACCATCGCGACGCGCGGGCCAGATTGGAGCGACGTTGCTTCCGTCAGCACCATGACGAGCGTCTGGTCCGAAGCGCTCTGCAACGCCAGCGCCATGTCGCGTGCCGATTGCCCGCCCTTGCCGTACAACGTGTGCACGCTCACGCCGCGCTCAACGCCCGGTCGTTCTGCCCGCGCGAAATAGCCGACAAACGGGCCGATGACCTTCGCCTGCGCATCCGCGGCGAGCCGCAGCGAAACCGAGCCCGATCGCTGCCCCGCGGGAAGATCAATCGCCGCACGTCCGACGCCATCCTCGCCGCGCGTCGAGATGACGCCCGGTCGCGCCAGGAACTGCGGCGGCACCGTGTCCACACGCACGCCCGGATCAAAGCCCCCCGGCCCCGACCCCGCGAAGGTGGCGAAGGTCACGTGAAACCGCAGCGCGGCCGCGAGCGTGAGCGGCGACTCCGCGGTCAACGTCATCCCCGCGGCCACGCCCCCGAGCACCTCGGACCCTTCGGCCACGAAGAGGTAGTTGTGGGGCGCGAGTCCGGAGACCTCGGTGTCCAGACGCGCGACCGCCGAAGCGGGCGCACCCGCGTACGCGCAGCCGGGCCCGCCCGCGGTGTTGAGCGTTGTGCTCCCGAGCCCGATGCCGGCACCGAAGCCCTCGTTCTCGCCGAGCGGGTGGAGCCCGGTGGCGTAGAGGCCGAACTCCTCGGACATCACGAACGAGACCGCGTCGTCCCAACCGGCGGCGCGGTGCAACTGATTGGAATCACCCAGGCACAACACGTCGGCGCGCCGCGTGCGACACGCCTCCCAAAAGGGCGCGAGCCGTTCACCTCCGTGAACAGGAGGGGCCTGCTGCGCAGGGGCAACCGCCGCCGCACCAGCCGAGATGGCGATCGCGCCCGCCCGCCATGTGCTCGCGAACCTCATCGAGTTGTGCGACCCCCGAACTCAGCAGTTCATGTTCCAGCGGGTAAAGAAGGCGATCAGGTCGTCGCCATCGGTGCCGCCGTCGCGGTTGAAGTCGGCGTCAGAGACGTCCCAGTCTTCGAAGAACGCCATCATGTCGTTCTCGTCGAGCACCCCGTCCTGGTTCCAATCCGCCGGGCACGCGTGGTTCGCGTCCAGCCAGGCGAGCGCGAGGTCCGCGCGGGCCAGGCCGTGGCCGAAGAGGTCATCGCGGCCCGGGTCCCCGAGATCCTGAGCGGTGGCCTCGATCGCCTGACGCAAGACAGCCGGGGAGAGAACACCGGGCTCACGGGATCCCACGAGCAACGCCACCACGCCCGCGACATGCGGCGTGGCCATCGACGTACCGCTGAACGCCGCGTACGTGTGGCCCACCATCCCGTTGCTCAGCGTGACGGCCGTGCCGTCCAGGGTCTGCAACTCGTCGCCATCTGCCTGCGAGATGCTCAGCACCAGCAACGGGTACCCGCCGTTGAGCGTGCCGTTGAAGTTGCCCGGCGCGTTGTTCGAGATCACCACGCCCACCGCCCCCGCGGCGATCGCGTTCTGCGTCTTCACCGCGAACGGGGCACCGCCGCGCCGAATGTGAGCGATGTTCCCCGCAACCGCCGCGGGGAAAGCCGCGGCGTCCAGCCCCTCGCCGCAGGAGTACACCTGCGCGGTGATCGACCCGAGCTGGCTCCCGGTCAGCGGGTTGCCGTCTCGGGCCGCGTTGTTCCACGCCACGGAGCTGTCGATCTGCGGGATCGTGGAGAGCACGCCCACCCCGGGCCCCGAGATGTCCACCGTCGAACCGAAGTTGGAGAACCCCGCGCGGTTGAGATCCGCGTCCACCGCCGCCACGCACATCACCGAGGGGTACGAGCCGGGATACGAGGGCACATCACTGTTCGCGTTGCCCGCCGCCGCGACGATCAGTGTCCCCGCGTCGGTGATCGCCTGGTAGAGATCTTCCTCGGCCTGAGAGGGCGACCCGCCCCCGAGCGACATGCTGATCACGTCCGCGTACTGATCCAGGGCCCACTGGCAGCCGGCCATGACCCCGGACGTCGCGCCCGAGCCGCTGTTGCCCAGCACCTTGCCGATCAGGAGCGAGGCCGTCGGCGCCACGCCCACCACGCCGATGTCATTGTCCAGCGCCAGAACCGTGCCCGAGCAGTGCGTCCCGTGGGTGTTCAGGTCGTCCACCGCCTCGCCGGTGATGAACGACTCCGCCGCCAGCACAGCGGGCAGGTCCGGGTGCGTGAGATCAACGCCCGTGTCGAGCACTGCCACTTTCGCGCCCAGCCCGCTCGTCTGCGCCCACGACGTCGTACCTCCGACCATCGGAATGCCGTAGGGGGTCTCCTGGACCATCACCCTCTTGTAGTAATCCCGTTCCGCGTACTTCACGGCGGGGTTCTGCGACAGCACAGCGATCGCCCAGTCCACCCGCCCGCCCTCAACCGCGATGCACATCAGCCCGGGGACCGCGCGGTACTTGTGAACCACACGCCTCATACCGACCGACGCGAACGCCCGCAGGATCTCTTCGCCGGTCGCGGCGGGATTGAACCGCAGGAGCACGTTCGAGGGGTGGTACGCACCGTCAGCGCCGAGATCGAAAAGCGTTGAGTCTCCAAAGTCCGGCACCGCGGGGTCGTTCGGGCCCGCCAGCGCCTGGCTCCACAGTCCGCAAACCGCGACACACGCCATCAACGTCTTCATGCAACCACCCCTGGTGCAGTGTGAATCCGAACAAACGCCCACTGGCGGGCGACGACCGCTTCCCCCGTGATCCATTCCGTGGTGCGAGCATACACGGTTGCCGCGCCGTTGCAAGAACCGAGTGCGACTCCGTGCCGCGCACCTCGCCGGTCAGGCCTCGCACCCGGCGTCCCAGTCGAGGAAGAACGGAATCACATCGTCCGAATCCGTGCCCCCGTCGCCGTTGTAGTCCATCTGATTGGCGTCCCAACGCCCGAAAAACCAGACGATATCGTCACCGTCGATCCCACCGGATCCATCCACGTCCGCCGCGCACCTCGCCGCGGCCCTCAGCGCATCCACTTCGCGGGCCGAGAGGGCATCGAGCCCGTTGCCGCTCAGGTGGTGCACGTCGCTCCCCCCGTAGTACCACCAGTTGCGGACCATCGCCTCGCTCCCCACGAGCGCATCAAAGTCGACGACCGCGCTCCGGCCCACGCGGTCCGAGACGCCCCGAGCGGCCTGGCGGTAGTCCCTCAGTAGTTGCTGGTCCGGCGCGGAGACCGGGTGCGAAGGCGTGAAGAGGAAGAAGAGTTCACTCCGGTCCCACCCGTTGAGCGACCAGATCTCTCTCAAGCGGCTCACGATCGCGTCCAGGTTGTCGGCGTAGGCCTCCGCGCTCCAGCCCGGGGTCACGCCGAGCGGACCCATCGACGCGAGTTCTTCGTTGCGGTCGTTCACGCCCGTGTTCACGCGGATGAGCACGCCCCGTGACCCAAGACGCCGCACTTGTTCGAAGTAAACCGTCAGCGTGGCGTCGTCGCTGGCGATCAGAGCCGCGGCCATGTCGCGCGCCGATTTGCCACCGACCCCGAAGAGCGTGTGCAACGACGCGCCGCGGGTCGCGGTGACCTGCTCAGCTCGCATCCCGAAAGCCGCGAAGGGACCGTCGATGGTCTCGACGACCGGCGCGAAACGGAAGCTGATCTGCTGCGGGCGAATGTCCGCGGGGAGCTCGATGAAGCCGTAGTCAACTCCGACCGAGCCCACGGGGCCCGCGCGGGTCGAGACCCGCGGACCTTCGAGGAGGATCGGGAACGGCGACGCGTCGTCGCGGATGATCGGCCGGAACGCGCCGGGCCCCGCGCCGCCGAACGTCGCCGTGGCGTAGTGGAACCTCAGCGGCTCGGTGACCGTCACCGGCGCGATGATGTAAAAGACCAAGCCGTTCTGCGCCGAGCCCGAGACCGAAGATCCCTCCGGCACATAGATGTACGACAGCGGACCCAGACCGCTCGTCACCCCGTCCAGGTACCGAGCCACCGGCTGCGGCGCACCGGTCGTTTGGAACGCACCCTGCCCCACCCCCACCACCCCCCAGCCTTCGCCTATCCCTCCACCGTTGCCCGAGCCCTCGCCCGGTGTGATCACCCCGCTCGCGTACAACCCCAACCTGCTCTGAAGCACCCTGGTCCAGGCGCGGTCCCAGCCGCCGCCAAAGTGCAGTTGGTTCGAATCGCCGAGGCAGACCACGTCCACCCGCTCCGTGGCCGCGGCACGGAAGAACGGCGCCACCGCGTACCCGTTGTGCACGGATTCCTGACCGCGCGCGGACATCGCGCCGACCAAGACACCACCAGCGATGCAGAGCGCTTGTTTCATGCGGCGGGATCCTACGAGCACAGTACCGGAACCATCTTCGGCATTCAAGGGTCCGCGGTTGCGTCGCGGCCCTTCGCCTCCCTGGGTCCCACCGCGGACAGCCAGCTCCGACGGGCCCGCGTCCGATACCCGACGATCGCTACGCTTGACCGTGCCCGAACCGTCGATACCCGAACCCTCGGAAGCCCCGACGCAGGCAACCCGCGACGTCGCGGCGCTGCGGGTTCCGCCCGCCCGGCCGGAGCCGCGCGAGGTGCCCGTCGGCGAGCTGCTCGCCGATCGCTACCGGCTCGAGCGTCTCGCGGGTCAGGGGGGTATCGGCCGCGTCTACGAGGCAACGGATACCAGGCTCAATCGGCGCGTCGCGGTGAAGTTCATCGGCGCCGCGGGGGACGAGGCCGCGCGGGAGTCGGTCGTCACCGAGGCCCGCGCGATGGCCGGGCTCTCGCACCCCAATCTCTGCCGTGTGCTCGAAGCCGTGCTCGAAGCCGACCAGCCCTTCATCGTGATGGAGTGGGTCGAGGGCGTCGACCTCCGGGGCGCGGTTCGGACCCTCGGGCTCTCCCAGCGCGTCAGTCTCTTCCTCCAGATCGTCGACGCGGTCGCCGCCATGCACGCGGCCGGGCTCACCCACCGCGACCTCAAGCCCGGCAACATCCTCCTGAATCGCAGGGGCGAGCCGGTGATCGTCGATTTCGGCCTGGCCTCGGGCGGTACACGGCCGGAGACCCCCGCGGGGGGCACGCCGGGGTACGCGGCACCCGAGCAGTTCGACGAACCCCCCGCGGCCTCTCCGCGCAGCGACGTCTACGCGCTGGGCGTGGTGCTCTTTGAGCTCCTGACCAACCGCGCGCCCTTCACCGCCGCCTCCCACCAGGAGTTGCTCCGCCTCCAGCGCAGCGCCGACCCCCCTGCGCCCGAGTCGCTCGTCGCCGACCTTCCGGCGGGCTTGCAGCGCATCAGCCTCGCCGCGCTCGAACGCGACCCCGCGCTCCGCTACGCCGATGCCGAAGAGATGGCGCTGGACCTGCGGCGTCACCTGCGGGGCGAGACCGTGCTCGCGCGCCCCACAGTGCTCGCGGCACGCTTCGAAGCGCAGCTCGAAGAGCAGCTCGAACGCGCCCGCCACTGGGAGAAGCAGGGCCTGATCACCCGCGAGGAATCCCGCTCGCTCTACCGGCAGCTCTCGGCCCTGATGCGCCCGGACTCGCCGTGGATCATCGACAGCCGCAAGCTCACGACCTCGCAGGTGGGCCTCTACCTCGGCGGGTGGATGACGCTGCTGGCGATCACCGTCGGACTCTGGCGGGCGTGGGAAGAGCTCGCCCCCTTCACGCGCGTCGCCGCGCCCGCCGCGGTCACCGCGGCCCTGTACGCGCTCGGTGCCTGGCTTCATTCGCGCCAGACGCGCCGGTTCGCGCTGGGGTACCTCATCACCGCTTCCCTGGCGACACCCGCGCTGATCTGGGTGTTCTTCCGCGAGACCGGGTGGCTCAGCGCCGGCGGCAAGGGCATGGGCGCGATGGAACTCTTCGCCTCCGCGGGGCTGTTCAACGACCAGATGCTCGCCATCTCCGGCGGGTGGCTCGTCACCGCGTGCGTGCTCCGGATCGCGACGGGATCAGGCGCGTTCACGTTCACCGGCGCAGTCGCCGCGATCCTCGCGTGGGCCTCGCTCTTTCTTTCCAGCGGCGGGCTCGCCGAACCCATCGGCGAGTCGACGTGGGCCCACCTGGGGGCGCGTTTCGCGCTGCTGGGGGTCGTGGGCGTGATCCTTGGAACGCGCCTGAGCGGACAGGAAGAGTCCATCGCGCGCGAGCTCGGGAGACAGAATCTCCGCCGCCACGACAGCTGGCCCGTGCTCACCACCGGCGTCTTCTCGCTCGCGCTCGGCCTCGGGGCCTGGGGCTACTTCGATCCGCAGAGCTACGGGTACCCGGAGTTTCTCGCCGGTGCCGATGCACCGACGCTCGCGCTGCGGGCCCTCGCGTTCATCGGAAACGGGTGCGTGCTCATCGTCACCGCGGCGTTGCTGGGCAGGCGCTGGTCCGCCGCGCGAGACAGGCTCGCGTCGCTCCTTCGGTGGGTCATCCCGTCGCACTTCCTGGGCGCGCTGCTGGCGATGGAGCACACACGCCTCGGCGGTGCGTGGCTCGCGTGGCTGCTGGGGCTCTCGGTGCTCTCGGTGCTGCTCTGCTTCGTGAGCGTGCTCAAGCAGTGGAAGCCGTTCCTCATCAACGGCCTGGTCTACATCGCGGTCGCCTACGCGCGGGCATTCGATCGGGTTGATTCCGAGTTCAACCACTCGCCCCGCCTGCGGCTGGCCTTGTTCATCGGGCTCGCCGCGGTCGGCCTGTTCATCATGATCGCGGCGTGGAAACTCCCCGACTGGCTCGCTGGCACGACGACATGGCTCTGGCTGCAGTCGGCCCGCCGGAAGATCAGCAAGCGGATCGCGAACGACCCACTCTTCGGGGACTCCGCCGGGCCCAGGTGACCCGACGCCGATCCGGGTTCAGGCGATCTCGGCCTTGCCGATCTGCCATTCCTCGATCTCGATCGGGGCCTGACGGCCGAAGATCGTGACCAGGACCCGCACCAGACCCTTCTCCGGGAGGACTTCGTCGACGGTGCCCTCGTAGTTCTGGAAGGGGCCTTCCTTGATGACGACGTGCTCGCCCTTGCTGAAGACCAGCTTGACCGAGGGCTCGTCCTCGGGCTTGCGCGAGTCCTTGAGCATCTTCTCGATCTCGTGGTCCTTCATCGCGGTGGGGCGGCCGGCGGTACCGACGAAGTCACCCACGCCGGTGGTCTCTTTGATCAGGAAGAAGACGTCCTGCGGGATGCGGCCGTCGGGCTCGAGTCGCATCTCGACGAAGACGTAGCCCGGGTAGAGCATGGTCTCGGTGATGCGCTGCTTGCCGCCCTTGACGGTCTTGGTCTTCTCGGTAGGAACCAGGATCCGGCCGACGAGGTGAATCATGCCCTCGATCTGGACTTTGCGGAGGAGCGTCTCGCGAACCGACCGCTCCTTGTTCGACGCGACGCGGAGGACGAACCAGTTCATCCCGTCCTGCCGGATCTGCTCGTCGGCTTTCAGAAGGTCGGCCTTCTCGTTCGGCCGTCCGTCAAGCACCTGGGTCTTGTTGTCCGCCATGCGTCACCTCGCGTGCAATCAGGTCCAAGAGACAGTTGTCGCCGCGGGTGCCGTCCGAAGACGATCGCGGCGCGAACGCCAAGAGTCCAAACGAAGCCGGGCAACCGGCAGGGTGCGCAACGCACTGCCCGCACGCCCCTCCCCCCCAACCGATCCCCTATCACGTCCGCCGAAACTTCACCATCAAGCGGAGACCGAGCATCGACTCCCGGAAGAGTGTACCGGCCCGCGCGTCGGTCAAGACTGGAGCACGTCGATCAAGGTGAAGAACCTCGACCAGAGCACATCGAAGATCCACAGCACCGCCGCGATGAGGAAGGTCGCGCCAACCACGACGCCGGTGGAGTCGATGACGTGCTTGCGGGTCGACCAGTTGACCTTTTTCATCTCGCCATCGGTGTCGACGAGGAAATCGACGGTTTGCGGCCGGACGGCCACCAACCAATAGACGACGGAGGCTCCGGCGAGGAGGATCAGAGCCGCGGTCCCGGCCTGAAGGTAGACCTTGCTGAAAATCTCGATGCCGAACCTGTCGGTGATCGTGGCGCTGAAGCCACCATCCTCGGACTGGATCCGGGTGGCCTCGCTGATTTCGTAGGACCGCTGCTCGCCGGGGGGCACCGCGAGTTCGACGTGCTTCACGATCACATCGCCGGAGGTGGTCTGGTCGACGACGCACGTGCCAAGCTCGAGCGGGGGCTGAACGGCGTCGTTGAAGAACTTGAGGGTCTGGCCCGCCGCGGGGGTGCCGGTCGGGGTTTCGTACTTGATGTTCCAGCTCGACTTGGGCAGGCTCAGCGCTTCGAGCTGGCGCCATGCCCACCCGGCGCCTGTGAACAGAAGGGTCCCGATGAAGATCGCCGTGAGCGTGCGAACCCAGTACCCCTGCCCGTAGCGGTAGATGCCAAGCCCCGGGGAGTCGGAGTCTTTGGCGGCAGTGGCAGGCGACGCGTTCGTGCTCGTGTTTGTGGCAGTCATGTGAAACACGCCGGGAGGGACTTGAACCCGCAACCTGCGGATTTGGAATCCGCTGCTCTACCAGTTGAGCTACCGGCGTTCAGTTCGGGGAATGGGCATTAGGCAATGGGCAAGAGGCTTGGGGCGAAAGGCGCTGACAGGGTTTCCCCATTGCCTATTCCCCATTCCCTATTGCCCTTTTACTTCCGCTTAATCTTGTGCACCGTGTGCTTCCGCAGACGGGGGCTGTACTTCTTGAGACCTTCCTTGAGGCCCTCGGGGAGGCCGCCCTTGGTGTTCACGCTGCTGCGGTAGTTCAGGTCACCGCACTCGGTGCACTGCAGCCACACGAACTCCCGAGCCATTGACTTCTTCTTCGCCATCGAACCAACCACCTTTCAACCCGCGTTCCACCCGGAACGGGCGACCGATACGAAAGCCGGGATGCCGAGATCGACCCCGTCTTCGGCGCCGAATCCTCTGCTCCGTCTTCTGAAACCAACGCCCGAGTCTTTCGACCCGGGCGGGGATGATCATACGAGGCCTTAGGGGTGAGGCCATAGGCCATAGGGCCGAAGACCTGGAACACCCCGATACGCCCCGAACTACTGCACACTCGCCTTTGACGATGGCCTAAGGCCTCCGGCCTATGGCCTGTCTTAGGCGATGATTTCGGTCACAGCGCCGGAGCCGATGGTGCGGCCGCCTTCGCGGACGGCGAAGCGGAGGCCCTTCTCCATGGCGACGGGCTTGTCCATGAGGTCGACTTCCATCTCGACGTTATCGCCGGGCATGCACATCTCGGCGCCGCCGAGGAGCTTGACCGAGCCGGTCACGTCGGTGGTACGGAAGTAGAACTGGGGACGGTAGTTGCTGAAGAACGGAGTGTGGCGCCCACCCTCTTCCTTGGTCAGGACGTAGACCTGAGCCTTGAACTTGGTGTGGGGGTTGATGGACTTGGGCTTGCAGATGACCTGGCCGCGCTCGATGTCGTTCTTTTCGATACCGCGGAGGAGCACGCCGACGTTGTCGCCGGCCATGCCCTGGTCCAGGGTCTTCTGGAACATCTCGACGCCGGTGATGACCGTGGTCTTGTTCTCAGAGCGGAGGCCGACGATCTCGGCGGTGTCGCCGACCTTCATCACGCCACGCTCGATACGGCCGGTGGCAACCGTACCACGACCCTTGATCGAGAAGACGTCTTCGACGCTCATCAGGAAGGGCTTGTCCGTTTCGCGAACCGGCTCGGGGATGAACGTGTCGATGGCCGTGAAGAGATCATCGATCGGCTTACACGCGGTGCCGTCGTGGGGGTTCTCGAGGGCGAGCTTGCTCTGGCCGCGGACGACGGGGGTGGTGTCGCCCGGGAAGCTGTACTTCTTGAGAAGTTCGCGGACTTCGAGTTCCACGAGGTCGAGGAGTTCGGGGTCATCGACGAGGTCCACCTTGTTGAGGAAGACGACGATGTGGGGCACACCGACCTGGCGGGCGAGGAGGACGTGCTCGCGGGTCTGGGGCATGGGGCCGTCCGCGGCGGAAACCACGAGGATCGCGCCGTCCATCTGCGCGGCACCGGTGATCATGTTCTTGACGAAGTCGGCGTGGCCCGGGCAGTCGACGTGGGCGTAGTGGCGGGCGGTGGTCTCGTACTCGGTGTGAGACGAGGCGATGGTCACCGTCTTGTTGGCGTCGCGGACGGTACCACCCTTGGTGATATCCGCGTAGCTCTTGATCTTGCCGCCGAACAACGCCGCGGAGCGGGCGGAGAGAGCCGCGGTAAGGGTCGACTTACCATGGTCGATGTGACCGATGGTGCCGACGTTGACGTGGGGTTTCGTACGATTGAAAGTGCCGATAGCCATAAACCAACCTCACTAACCAGAGCGGGATAGCCCGTCCTCGAAGACTTGGGGCGGGGCTCCCATTGCGCCTCCACCAAGCCAGCTTCCACACAGCGGACGCTCACGACCGGGATTGCCAAAGCCCCGGATCCACTTGCACACGCGCACTGACGCGTGCAGAGAAGAAAAGCCACCAAAGGGACTTGAACCCTTGACCTCTCCCTTACCAAGGGAGTGCTCTACCACTGAGCTACGGTGGCCAGAAAGACTTCAAGTTGTGGGCTCGCCGCGGCATGTTCCACCCGCCTCGACGAAGCCCGACTGCGCGCAGCAGCCGCGCAGGGAGGGGATAGTAGCGGGTGGATTGAAAGGGTCAACGCCGCATGTGCGCACCGAACAGATTCCGCATACCAAGACGGCACCCTCAACAGCCTCTCCCGCCCACTCTTCGCCTCGGGTGGCATGCAGTCATCACGCCCTCCACGATGTCCGGCCCCATCCCCCCACTTCACCCCGACCACGCGCGACCCGATTTGCTCGTAAGCCTTTGCCCGATCTCCCGTTGAGAACTCGACAAGGTGCCGATTCTCTCTGGACACAACCACCTCTGCGTGTGACAATCGCTCGTCCCCCCCTCAGGAGCGATTCTCATGAAGTGCCTGCTCGGCCTCGCCGCCGCCTTCGCGCTCTCCGCCCCCGTCCTCGCGCAGGGCCCGACTGGTTTCTGCCCCCCCTACACCACCTCACTCCTGACCACCTGGGACCGCGGGGCGCCCGAGAGCGTCGGACAGTCGCAAAACCCCCTCAACGCCTGGCGGTTCCTCGCCGCGCGCGACGGTCGATTCTCGCTCGTGGGCGTCGGTGCCGACCTCGTCCCCGCGATCTGGGGCGATCCGACACAACCGTTCGCGATCCCTTTCTTCGGCCCCCGCTACTCGCCCAACGCGGCTCGCAACCAGACCGCCGCGTTCCGCCGAACTCCTTCGTTCGAGGGCGTCTTCTTCCACCCCGGGTACGGCACCAACGACTCCCTCGCGCAGTTCACCCCTTCGGGCGCGGGCCGACTCCTGGCCCTCTCGATCCAAACCGAGCACTTGGGCAACAGCAGCCCCTTCGCCTCCGTGCGCGCGGTTTTGGAACGCGCCAACGGCACCACGCTCGTGCTCGTCCCACCGACTCAGATCCTCGCGCTCGCCGCGGCCCGCACACTCACGCCCGGCGTGGGCGTGCTCCCCGTCACTCTCGCCCTCGGTGACCGCGTCATCATCGCCACCAGCTCCGACGACAACCCCTTCGAAGACTGGATGAACGTCAACGCCACGCTGACCATCGAAGGCCCACCGGTCTTCGCCGCGGGCCCGCGCGAAGTTTCCCTCTGCGCCGCGGGAACCGTCGCGAACTTCTCCGTCGCCGCCGACGGCACCGCGTCCCTCCAGTACCGCTGGCAACGCCGCGAGGCTACGCCCGGATCACCGTGGGCGAACCTCTCGAACGGGCCGCTGCTCCTCGGCGGGGTTCCGGTCGCCACGGTTTCGGGCGCCACCGGCGCACAGCTCGCGTTTAACCGTGGGTCCGCTGGCTCGGAGTTCCTGCTCATCCGCGGCTTCGTCCGCTGCGTGGTCACCGACGGCTGCGGACTCATCCGCAACTCTCCGGAAGCGGTGATGCGCTTCTGCGCCGGCGACTTCACCTGCGACGGCGCCATCGACGGCGACGACGTCATCGCCTTCTTCGCGGCGTGGGACGCCGGCACCTTTGAGGGCGACGTGAACGGAGACGGCGGCACCGACGGCGACGACGTGATCGCTTTCTTCAACGACTGGGACTCTCAGTGCGCCTGAGGCCGCGCCGTCACCGCTGAAGCTGAAGCGAATCCTCCAGCACCAACTGCTCGCCGGTGGCGTCGGTGGTGGTGTACACCACGCGAAGCTTCAGCCATCCGGCCGGGCCCGACTTGCCCTCGGCCTTCCATTCCTTCAGCCACTCCGGCCCCGTGAGCTGGACCCGGTACGTCCGGGTGGCGGGGTCGAACCGTCCCGTGTTCTTCGCCGCGTCGAGGAACGCCTCCTCGGTCCAGTCCATCACCTTCTGGTCCATCCCCGGGAGCGAACCGCCGACGGACTTGTAGAGCTCCGCGTAGAACGTGCCCAGCGCTTTGACCGTGTCGCCGAACCGGTCCTTGAACTCCAGGTGCACGATGATCCGGGGCAGCTTGTCGACCGTCCCGTCCGGCAGCTTTGGCTCGGCGTCGACCTGGGTGAGGGGATGGATCCGCATCGTCGCGGCGGCAAAGGGATACGCGTCCCCCGAGCGAGCGGACGCCTCGTCTCCGCTCATCACGCACCCGCCCAGCAGGGGAATCATCGCGCAAACCCCTATACACAAGACCTTTAAGCGCACCGAACTCCGTCTGCCAACGTGCTGACGATGCATCGCCTGGTCCTCTCTCGGGCGTGATTGCCCGCCTCCATCATGCATCATACCGAGGGAGCGTCGACGCACCCGTCAACCCGCGCAGACTCGGGGTTCGCCCGAACCGGAGGCCGCCTGTCGGCATTCGCGCGCCACCCCGGCACGCGGGCCGACTCCGACCCTCGCCACTCCCTACCATCGCTCCTCTATGCCCACGATCACGATCAACGGACGCAAGTGCGAGTTCAAGCCCGGGCAGATGATCCTGCAGGTCGCCAACGACAACGGCGTCGAGATCCCGCAGTATTGCTACCACGACGGGCTCTCCATCGTCGCCTCCTGCCGCATCTGCCTCGCCGAGATCCACGCCCCGGACCCCAAGTCCGGCCAGGTCGTGCCCTTCATGGGCGGCAAGCTCATGCCCACCTGCCAGACCCCCGCCTCCGACGGCATGGTCATCTACGCCGACTCCCCCAAGGCCGTCGCCAACCAGAAGGCGGTCATGGAGTTCCTGCTCATCAACCACCCGCTCGATTGCCCCGTCTGCGATCAGTCCGGCGAGTGCTTCCTGCAGGACTATTCCTACGCCTACGGCCGCGGCGTCTCCCGCTTCGAGGAGCAGAAGGTCAAGCAGCCGAAGAAGGACCTCGGCCCGCACGTCTACCTCTACTCCGACCGCTGCATCATGTGCACCCGCTGCGTGCGCTTTACCCGCGAGGTCTCCGGCACTTCCGAGCTGCTCGTTCAAGGCCGCGGCAACAAGGAAGAAATCGACGTCTTCCCCGGCGTCGCCCTCGACAACGAACTCGCCAGCAACGTCATCGACCTCTGCCCGGTGGG
>JBMOHX010000042.1:0-16713 GCA_049317625.1 Phycisphaerales bacterium | reverse complement strand
CGTTCCCTTCGCACGGTACGAGGCCGACTGCTTTCCACCCAACTTTCTGACCGCGGCAGATCCTGCTTCCGCCTCTGTTGAGGAGGATGCATTCGCCGCGAGCAATACGGCGGTCGAGGTGGCTTTCTACGGCCCGATCTACAAGGACTCGCCCTCCTCCGATGCCGTCGACGTGCTACGGGTGAACTTCTTGGACCCCGGTACGTTCTCAGCTATCCCGACGTCGTGGTGGGATACCTCCGTGCCCACGCCGCGCGTTCTTGCGATCAAGCCGGACGCGATGGGAGGCTCCCTCATTGAGGGCCGGTACACGCTCACGGAGCTTCTTGGCACCCCCAACAACCGACTCGAATGCGACGTGGGTCTCGGGCTCAACGGCCCGCCAGTTCTCGAAACCACCCGATTCGACTTCACGATCGGCGACGACTGTGGCATCTCCGTCTGCCTCGACAACCCGTTCTGCTTCATCGCGGACTTCAATCAGGACGGGGGCGTTGACGGTGATGACCCCATCGCGTTCTTCGCGGCATGGGACGCGGGCGTGTCATCAGCAGACGTCAACTTTCAGAATGGCGTCGACGGTGATGACCCCATCGCGTTCTTCGCATGGTGGGATATCGGCGGCTGCGGCAACTGACCGACCGGTCGGAGTGGATCGATGAGTTTCGCAACCGGCACCCGCCACGGGTGCCGGTTGTCATGTGTGCCGAGCATGCTAAGTAGTCCCGGCGCGCGAGTCTCTCGCCAAATCTAGGTAAACGGCCGGTGACCCCTCGGAGCGACCGGCGCGGAACCGGCAGCCGGTCGACCCGCCGGTACACCGGCTGTGCTCGGCCTCGTCGACCGGCGGGGCCCTCGGATCGCTCGGCGACGGGCCGTGTCGCTTTGGCAGAGCCAGAGTCACCGCCCCCGTACTTCGCTGAGTGCCGAGCGCGTGCCGCGGTCGCTAAACCTGCCGAACCGCCGGGTATGGACTCGTGCGAGCGGTGGCGCTGTGAGGGATGGGGTTCCGGTGCTTGCGCACCGGGTTCCTCTCAGATTTTTCACCGCGCCGCCGGGCACTCCGCCGATAAACTCTGTTCTGTGACCCCCAGCCACGCGATCCAGTCCGTTGATGCCCCAGATGCCGACCAGGCCGAGGGGGCCGGTGCATCGATCATCGATGCCGGGTGGCTTTTCCTCATCGCCGGGCTGGCGTTGCTCGGCGCGACCGTGCTGATCCCCGCCGCGGACGACCTTGCCGAGGCGAAGTGGATCCGGGATCGGGCGCTCGCCGTGGAGGCGCACCTGGGGGCGCGGCTGGCGCGGTATGAGGAGTACCTGGGCGCGCTCGAGAACCGCGATCCGTCGCTGGTGCTCTCGCTCGCGGCGAGCCAGTTGAACCTGATTCCCGCGGACACCGCGGTGGTCCCGGGGTTGGAGATCGCGCCGGATACCGAAGCATCGGTTTTCCCGGCCCTCGAGCCTCCCCCGCTGGTGCTGCCCGAGCGCAAGGCCATCGACTCGCGCCTGCAGCGTTGGACGACGGGGAACCAGACGCGCGTGTGGCTGCTCGCGGCGAGCGCACTGCTCGTGCTTGTCGGGCTGTTGCCGCCCAGCCGTCGGCCATCGAGGATCTGAGTTGCGTGCACGCCCCGGGGGCGATGCGGCCCAGCCAAGCGATCAATCCGGCCTGAGGCAATCCACGCGGTAGCGGAGGAAGGGTGGGGCTTCGAGCCCGGTGACGACCCGCCAGAAGGGTTCGCCGGAACCGTCGTCGGCCCACGACTGGAACTGGGCGCGCGGGTCCTCCGCGTAGACGTCCAGCACGGACGAGCCGACGTACACGGCGCGGTGGATGAGCAACAGGTCGTCGGTCACGTACTCGGCTTCGGCGGCGACGCCGGAGAGCGCGTCGACGATCCGGCCGAAGAGCTTGTGGTTGGCGCGGAGAAGGACGTCGGCGTCGTGCCAGATGTAGAAGCGGAACTTGGACTCGGCCCGCCCGCGGAAGCTGGCCCGCTGGCGGAGCAGGTCCGCGATGCCGCCGGGGCCGTCGAGGCGGCGGTGGAGCATCGGGCCGGGGACCGAGCGTTCGAGCTGGTAGCAGAAGGACTCGAGGTCCGTGATGTACTTGCCGTAGAAGACGCAGACCTCGGTATCGCGCTGGGCGCCGAGGAACTGGCCGAGGGAAACGGCGAACTGCGTTCGCCGCTGGGGGAGCTCCGACCAAGCCACCAGGTGGTGCTCGTCGAGGAGCTGGACCACGTCTGCTTGCCAATCCGTGACAAGCAGCGGGAGTTCGGGTTGTCGGGACAGCGCACTCATATCACCGGCCAGGTCTTTCGACCCGGCAGCCTTTTCCTCAGGCGTCAACCCCCGACGCGATAGCGCCGGCGGGACTTCGTGTTGTGCTTGTCCCCCTACGGTGTGGCACCTCCGAAGTGCCACCAACCGTGCGGATTCTCCGAACACCCTAAAGGTGCACCATGAAAGGCACTACTGCCACAAACTGGGATCGGAGATTTGGTACAAACCGCAAATTCCGCGGGAACCGCGCCGACGGAAGTCGTTTCTCGGTCCCAGATCCGAACACAATCCAATCAAACACGGCGGCTTCCGGTCGGCGCGGGAGGCACAGCCGGGCTTCGTCGGGGTAATCTTCCGCCATGACGCTGATGCTCTCCGTTTCTGGTTGCCGCGGGGTTGTGGGTGAGTCGCTGACGCCCGAGGTGGCCACGCGCTACGCGGGGGCCTTCGCGGCTTTCGTGCGCTCGACGAGCGCGGGCAAACCGGTCACGGTGGTTCTCGGCCGCGACGGCCGCGCGGGCGGGAACATGCTGCACCACGCCGCGCTGACCGGGTTGCTGGCGTCTGGTGCGCACGTTGTAGACGTTGGCATCGCGATGACGCCGACGGTTGCTGTGGCGACCGACCGGTTCGCGACGGACAACCCGAACGATGCGGTCGCGGGCATGGTGCTCACGGCGTCGCACAACCCGCAGCAGTGGAACGGGCTGAAGTGCCTGCTCCGCTCCGGGCCCGGTGCCGGCGCGGATGGCGGCGTCAGCGCGGCGGCACCGCCCGCGGCGCTGGCGGCGCAGATCATCGGGCGTTTCGAGCGGAGAGAGCTCGACCTCGTGGGCTGGGATCGACTCGGCGGCGTTTCGGACGCCGAAGGCGCGGCGGGGCTGCACGTGGAGCGTGTCCTTGGGGCGCTGAGCGACGGCGGCTTCGGGGAGCCCTTTGCCATCGGCGCCGAGCTGGGCGTGGTCGTTGACTCGGTGAACGCATCGGGCGTCGCGGGCGCGGCGGCCTTGATGGAGGTGCTGGGCGTCTCGGAGTTCCTGCACCTGGGGGCCGAGGACACGGGGATCTTCCCACATCCCCCGGAGCCGACGGAAGAGAACCTTGGCGGAGCGGGCGGGCTCTGCGACGCGGTCCGCGAGCATCAGGCGGACGTGGGGTTTGCCCAAGACCCCGACGCCGACCGATTGGCGATCGTGGACGAGAAGGGACGGTACATCGGCGAGGAGTACACGCTCGCGTTGAGCGCACTGGCGATCCTGTCGGCGATGAAGAAGTCGGGCGCGGCGACGGAGGGGCGCGTGTTCGCCACGAACCTCTCGACCAGCCGTATGCTCGACGACGTGTGCGCCGGGTTTGGTGCCAGAGTGGTGAGAACGCCCGTGGGCGAGGCGAATGTGGTCGAAGCGATGAAGCGCGAGCACGCGCTGGGTGGGGGCGAGGGGAACGGGGGGATCATCTGGCCGCGGACGACGTACGTGCGGGACTCGTTGACCGCGATGTCGCTTGTGATGTGGCTGATCCGTTCGCGACGGGAGCCCCTGAGCCGGATCGTGGCGTCGGTGCCTTCCTACGCGATCCGGAAGCGGAAGGTGGCGCTGGGGCGCAAAGAGGACGCGGTCGGCGCGGTGGAGCGTGTGGCGGCGGCGTTCTCGGGGGAGCGTGTGGACCGGTCGGACGGCGCGTGGGTGGACCTGGCCTCGCGGCGGAGCTGGCTGCACGTGCGTGCGAGCAACACCGAGCCGATCATGCGGTTGATCGCGGAGGCTCCGACGGTGGAAGAAGCGGACCGGCTGCTGGACAGCGCCGCGGGGGCGATGGCGTGAGCCGACTTGCTCCCGAGGGCCAAAGAAGGGACGATGCGCGGGCATGAAGAATGTTGCAAGGGCGTGTGCGGTGCTGACGGTGTGCGCAGCGGCGGGTGTGGGGGGGTGCCGGAGCGCGCCCTCGGTGGTGGCGTACGCGCGGCCCTTCCCGGACATCGGGCAGCAGGTCGAGGTGATCGACATCCAGGTATTCAAGCGGGCGACGACGCTGGAGCTGGTGAACACCACGAACCGGGCGTTTGGCCCGTGCACCTTGTGGTTAAACCAGCGGTTCAGTTGCCCGTTGAAGGGTCTCGCCGTCGGCGAAACGCTGACGCTGCGGCTCCGCGATTTCCGGGACGAGTACAGCGAACCCTTCCGAGACGCGAGCTTCTTCGCGGTCGAGACGCCGGACAAAGTGGTCATGGCGCAGATCGAGACACCCGCCCCGGACGGGGCCGGCGGTCCGGCGAGCACGCTTGTGGGGCTGATCGTCATCGGTTCGGCCGAGTAGCAGCGGGGGGCGTGCCATGGCAAGGGTCCTCGTGATCGGCTCCCATCCGGACGACCAAGAGATCGGGATGGGCGGAACGATCGCGCTGCTGGCGGCGCAGGGGCATGACGTGCTCATCGTCGACATGACCGATGGGTGCCCGACGCCGGTGGGCGATCGGCCGACAAGGCTCGCGGAGGCCGCCGCGGCGGCGCGGGAGTTGTCTCCCCCGGGGCGAGAGGTGCGCCGGGTGTTGCTGGACCTGCCGAACCGGATGGTGGAGCACACGATTCCGGCGCGGCACGCGGTGGCGGGCGTCATCAGGGCGCACCAGGCGGAGGTGCTGTTCATCCCGCACTGGGACGATGCCCACCCGGATCACCTGGCGACGACGCGGATCGCCGAGGATGCGCGGTTCGACGCGAAGCTGACGAAGGTGGAGATGCCCACGCCCGCGGGGTACGAGTCGATCGGCCCGCCGATCTACCCGATGTGGGTGTTCTACTACCACGGCTCGCACCTGCGATCGGTACCCTCGCCGACGTTCATCATGGATACCACCGCGTATGCGGGGGCGAAGCGGCGCGCGGTGGAGTGCTACCGCACGCAGTTCGCGTTAAACCCGAAGAACGCGGGGTTCCCTGAGCGGCTGAGCGCGATGGACGCCTACTTTGGATCTCGCATCGGCAGCGCCGCGGGCGAACCGTTCACCGTCCGTGAGCCGCTGGGGTTGAACTCGCTCGAATCGCTCCGGATGTGAGCGGCGGGCGAGGCCGGGTGCGCCGGGTTTCGATCGACGGGCTGATCCTCATCGTGTTGTTGCTGGTGTCCTGACTCTCTCCACCCATGACTCCAACCGCCGAACTGCTGCTGCCCGAGGTTGAGGAGCTGATCGACGAGGGTCGGTTCACGGATCTGCGCGCGTGCCTGCACGAGATGCCGTACGTCGACACCGCGGAGATCCTGGCCTCGCTGGAGCCGGAGAAGGCGGCGCTGGGGTTCCGGTTCCTTCAGCGGGACGACGCCGGCGAGGTGTTCAGCCATCTCGCCGCGGAGAAGCAGGAGCAGCTGATCCAGAAGCTGGGTGCCGAGGCGTCGGTCCGGGTGATCGAGGCGATGAACCCCGACGACCGCGCGGCGGTGCTGGACGAGCTCCCCGCGGCGGTGGCGCAGCGCCTGGTCGCGTCGCTCTCGCCAGAGTCGCGGAAGGAGACGCAGGCGATCCTCGGCTACCCGCCCCGCACGGTGGGGCGGCTGATGACGCCGGACTACATCCGGGTGCGGCCGGACTGGACGTGCGAGCAGGCGCTGGCGCACGTGCGTCGGCACGGCAAGGACGCCGAGACGCTGAACGTGCTGTACATCATCGATGAGAACAGCAAGCTGATCGACGACGTTCGGCTGCGCGAGGTGCTGCTGGCCGAGCCGGGGACGAAGATCTACCAGCTCCAGAATAACACCTACTACTGGCTCCGGGCGGATCAGCCGCAGGAGGAAGCGGTGCGGCTGATGACCCGGTACGACCGGACGGCGCTGCCGGTGCTGGACAGCCGCGGCGTGCTGGTGGGGATCGTGACGATCGACGACGTGGCGGACGTGGCGCAGCAGGAGTTCACTGAGGACATCCAGAAGCTGGGCGGCGTGCAGGCGCTGGACGAGCCTTACTCGACGGCGTCGGTGTGGTGGCTTGTGCGGAAGCGAGCCCCGTGGCTGGCGATGCTGTACGTGAGCGAACTGCTGACGACCAACGCGCTGGGGTACTTCCAGGGGCAGATGGAGCGGGCGATCGTGCTGGGGACGTTCGTGCCGGCGATCATCTCCGCGGGCGGCAACTCGGGTTCGCAGTCGTCGACGCTGGTGATCCGGGCGCTGGCGCTGGGGGAAGTCACGCTGAGGGACTGGTGGAAGGTGCTCCGTCGCGAGATGCTGGTCGCGGGGATTCTCGGATTGATCGTGGGCTCGCTCGGTCTGATCCGCGTCTCGATCTGGGGGTCGCTGGGATGGTTCGCCGTCAAACGCGTGGACAAGGTGACGGGCGCGGTGGTCATCGACCGCCATGTCCAGGAGCACTACATGATGCTCGCGGTGACGATCGCGTCGTCGCTGGTGGGCGTGGTGGTGTGGGGGAGCATCATGGGGGCGATGCTGCCGTTTATCCTGAAGAAGTGCAAGCTGGATCCCGCCGGGAGCTCGACGCCCTTTGTCGCGACGCTCGTCGACGTGACGGGCATCATGCTCTACTTCTCGATGGCGATCCTCATCCTGCGCGGCACGCTCCTCTAGTCTGACGGGATGAACCGCAACGGCAGCCGCTCCCGACAGGAGGTGCCGTTGGATATCGGTCCTTCCCGAGCGATCTTGTTGACGAGGTATCGCGTTACCAGTAGCCTTCGCGTCGGTTTTTGGGCGCTTTCGCGCACCGACACTGGAGAATGCTCAATGATGCTTCGTTCCTTCGGAATGGCTTCCTCGGCGTTCGCCTTGCTGCTTCCCGGCGTCGCTTGGGCGCAGCCGGTGACTTTGCTCTCCGACGCGGTGATCGGGCCCACGGACACGTCGATCATCGACCCTGGCTCGGGCGCTTCGGTGCCGCTGTCCACGGCGCAGATCACGGTTCGCGGCTGCGTGCTCACCGTGAACGGAAGGCACGCGATCGCGTCGCTGAACCTGGTCCGTGACGAGTCGAACGAGGCCGCGGTGCTCACGCACGGCGTCGGCGCGTTCTTCGACTATGGTGCGGGCACCGGCGGCGATGTGGTTTATGGAACGGAGCTGCTGATCACGGGCGCGCTGTCGATCGAAGGAGCTTCCGGCTCGCTCGTGGGTTCGCGGATCGACGCTTCGGGTCGTGGCTTCGCCGGAGGGAACGGGCCCGGCGCGGGCCCGAGTGGCACCCAGATCACGGCAGCCGCGCCCGGGGGCGGCCACGGTGGGCGGGGCGCGAAAGTCGGGGCTGTTGCGGGCGGGATCAGCTACGGCGACCTTCTTTCGCCCCGAACCTTCGGCAGCGGCGGGGGCAGTTCAGGGACGCGGATCGGCGGGGCCGGCGGCGGCGCGGTGCGGCTCGTCGTGAACGGCGTGATGACTCTCGACGGACGGATCGTGTGCGACGGCCGGCCTGGTGAAGGCGTCGCAGGGTCCGGCGCGGGTGGGTCGATCTCGATCAACGCGGCCAGTCTCGTCGGCTCGGGTTCGATCTCGGCCTCAGGCGCCGACGGGGCCGCGGGTTGGGGCGGCGGAGCGGGCGGGCGCGTCGCGCTGATCACGGGGACTTCGACCTTCTCCGGTGTGGTCACGGCCAACGGCGGCGCGAGCGTGTTCTCGATCGAGCGCGGCGGCGCCGGCACGATCTTTCTGAAAGGTGCTTCGGCGACACTCGGGGACCTTGTCATGCGTTCGGGCGGCGACGGCTCCGTGCCCGCCGCGGTGACCACGGTGCCCAAGCTGGAGAGCCTGCGTTCGCTCACGATTAGTGGGGGTGCCAACGCGTTTCTTCCGAACCTGGTGTCGCTGCAAACGCCGCTCACGGTGGAGGGCGCCTCGATCGCGAGCCTGCCCGCGCTGACGACGGCGCCCGGCGGCCTGACGGTTCGCGCGGTGTCGCGGCTGATCGTTGGTTCGATGCGGGACATCAACGGCCCGGTGCGGATCGAGGGCGCGTCGATCCTTCAGGTTGCGCCCGGCGTGACCACCGTGCGGGGTGACCTGGTCCTCGCGGGGCCCGCGAATCAGCTCGTGCTCCCGACTTCTGCGCTGTGCGTGTTGAACGTCTTGGGCGCGGTGACGGTCGATGCGCGGTCGACGATCTTCGGGAATGGTCTTGGATTCGCCCCGGGTGAGGGGCCCGGCGCGGGTACCTCGGGCCCGCAAAGGGGCTCGGGCGCCGGACACGGCGGGGTCGGTGCCGCGGCGGGGAGCGCCCCCGGCGGGCTGGCGTACGGATCGGGCTCCAAGCCTCGGTTCCCCGGGAGCGGCGGTGGGAGCAAAGGGCAGACGCGCGGGGGCGGGGGCGGCGCTGCGCTGCGGCTCGACGCAACGGGCCCGGTGACGGTGAACGGCTCGATCAGTTGCAGCGGCCAGTCTGCGCCCGTCGTGAACGCGGGTGCCGGTGCCGGTTCGGGAGGATCGTTGGTCATTCGCACGCCTTCGCTCTCGGGGAGCGGGTTGCTGCTCGCAGATGGCGGCGGAGCGACGACCCCCGGCGGCGCCGGTGGTGGCGGGCGTGTGGCGGTGTTCACCTGCAACCGCTCGCTGGCAACCGGGAACATCCGCGCGTTGCGCGGTACGGGCGACGGGTCCGGGACGGCCGGAGCCGGTTCGGTGTACTTCGGGAGCGGGGCGATCCGCGTGACCCAGCAGCCGGGGAACGTCAACGCGCGGTCGGGGTCCGCGGTGACGATGGAAGTCAGCGCCGAGAACGCGGGCGGGATCACGTCGTACCGCTGGCGCCGGATGGACTCGAGCGGCGAGTACCAGCCGCTCATCGACGGCGGTCGCGTGAGCGGCGCGGGGACCCGTGTGCTCGCGATCTCCGAGGCCGACTGCTCGGATACGGGTGTGTACGACTGCCTGCTGACCGATTCGTGCGGCGGCTACCCGAGCAACGACGGTCTGCTCGTCGTGACCGCGCTCGCGGATTTCGACGGGCATGTGGGCGTGGACGGTGACGACATCATCGCCTTCTTCGCCGCCTGGGACTCGGTGTCCGAGACTTCGGACGTCAACGCGGACGGTTCGGTGGACTCGGACGACGTGATTCTCTTCCTGACACGCTGGGATCTGGGCTGCTGATCAGGGAGTCTTCTGGTCCGGAGGCAACTCGACCTCTTCGATGATCGTGCGGCGGAGAATGACTTTGCCGGCGGGGGTTTCGCGCTCGTGGGTTTCGGTGCTTTCGCGTCGGAGTGGTTTGCGCGGGTCGGCCTTGACGCCTTGCCAGATATGACCAAAGAACTCGCCGAGCGATCGGGCGATGCCCTTGTTTTCTTCGCCGGCATCAGGGGGCTTCATGCGCAAATGAAAGGCGCGCCGCGCTCGCAGGACCACGCGGCGCGCCGATCCCTGTCAGGAGTTGCTCGCGCTTGACGGGGAGGCCGGCATGGGCGCTGCCCGATCGACCGCCGAGATCAGTTCGGCGGCGGTGAACGGCTTGGCAAGCGGCGAGACGCCCGCGGGGAGCCCCTGCGGCGCGTCGAAGACATTGCCGCTCACGATGATGACCGGGAGGTCGGGGCGGAGGCGACGCATTTCGCTGAGCGTCCCCTCGCCGCCGAGGCCCGGCATGCGGAGATCGATCATCGCGAGGTCGAAGGCGCCGGGGTCGGCGCGGAGCAGATCGATGGCTTCTTCGCCGCGGGGGGCCGAGCAGACCTCGCAGCCGCTGCGGCGCAGGAGCTCGCGGGTGACATGGAGGACCATCGGCTCGTCGTCAACGACGAGCACGCGACGGCCGGGATGCGGCGCGGTGGGGCGGATGGACTTGGGCTCGGACAACGCGAGCGGCTGATGGAGAGCGGCCGGTGCCGACGGGAAGCACACGGAGATACGGGTGCCCTCGCCGGACGCGGTGCGGACGCAGATCTCGCCGGAGTGTGCGTTGATGATGCCGCGCGCCGCGCTGAGACCCAGCCCGCTGCCCGAGGACTTCGTCGAAAAGAACGGATCGAACATTCGGGCCTTCACGGCGTCGGTCATGCCGCAACCGTGGTCGAGGACCTCCAGGAGCACGCGTGCCGATCCGCGCTCCGGAGCGGCCATCGATGTACGGATGACGACGGACTTCCGCGGGTCGTTGGTGGCCTCTGCGGCGTTGGTCAGCAGGTTCATGATCAGTTGTGACATCTGCGACCGATCGGCGAGCACAGGAGGGAGCTCCCGCGCGAGTTCGGTCACGAGGCGGCAGCGTCCCGAGACCACAACGTCCATCACGCGTTGCACCGATGCGACCACCTGCGAGAGATCGCAGGACTCGAGGGTGGCGGCGGTCTTTCCCGCGTAAGCGAGAAGCTGGCGGGTGAGTTCCGAGCCGGAGCTGGCCGCGAGCGTGATGGTGTCGAGATACGCCGTCAGTTGCGGGCTCCGTTCGGTGCCGCAGCCGCGGGCGAGGGTGACGTTCCCGACGATCGCCAGGAGCAGGTTGTTGAAGTCGTGCGCGACCCCGCCGGCGAGCCGGCCGATCGACTCGAGCTGTTGGGACTCGCGCATGCGGCGTTCAACCTCGCGCTCGGATCGCTCGCTCTGCGTCTTGGTCGTGACATCCTGACAGATGAGCAGGAGGAGCCGCTCGCCCGCCATTGCGATGCTGGAACAGCCGACGTTCAGCCAGCGCTGCGCGCCGGCCGGGTCGGTGACCGAGAGCCCGAACACCTCGCTCTTCCCCGTCGCGTCGGCGATGGCGAGCAGGTCGGCCGTTCCGGGGAGGATCTCGGCGACCCGGGTGTTGATCAACTCGGAGCGGGAGCGGGAGAGGAGCTCGGTCGCCTGTTCGTTCGCCTCGGTGATGACTCCCCCAGCGGGCTTCAGCACGAGAATGGCCGTAGCGGATCCCTCGAACAGCGCTCGGAAGCGGTTCTCCGCCTCGCGGATCAAGTCGGTCCGGCGTTCGAGCTCGCGGCGGAGGGACCACTGCCACGCCGCGGCGGCCGCGATGAATGCGAAGGTCCCGGCGAGGAGCCACGTCAGAAGACGACCCGAGAGCACGGGCTCTGCGGTGCGGGGAGAAATGTTGGAGAGCCACCGATCGTGGATGCGGTTCGCGACTCCGGTCTCGCGGAGGTGAGACAGGGCGTCTTCGAGGTCCCACAGCAGGGAGTAGTTGCCGTCGGCGACACCCATACCGCAATCGACGGAGTAGCCCTTGGCCGGGAGCTCCGCGAGCTGGTGGCGGTCGGGATTGAATACCGGCCTACTCGCGACGAAGCTGGGAGTGACGACGGCATCGACATCGCCGTTGTCGAGTCGTTCCAAGGCGTCCTCGACACCGTGCGCGGCGACCACATTGGGCACCCGCATCGAGCGAACGTAGAGATCGGACGGGCTGCCTCTGGAGACCGCGAGGCGGAGAGACTGCAGGTCGGCGATGGACTGCGGAGGGGTGGCACCCTTGGGGAGTATGAGCGCTCCGCGAAGGGTGAGGTATGGTCGCGTGGTCTCGGTGCGGTAGTCGGCCGGCACGCCGACCAGGGCGATCGCGATCAGATCGATCCGACCCTCGTGAAGCATGGTGCGCAGAACCGGGCCCGTGTCGACTACGAACTCGCAGGGCACGTTGTAGACGCGGGCGGTCTCTTTGAGAATGTCGGGGACGTAGCCGGCGAGAACGCCTTCGCCGTTTATGTCAGCGACCTCGTCCGGGAGAATGTCGAGCTCCACCCCAACCCTGAGCTTCGAGATCAGCGAGCGGCGGGGGAACTCTCCCGGTTGGGCCGGGAGGAGCTCGGCGCTGCTCACCCTGTGAAGGCGCGAGATGTAGCGTTCGTGCAGGTCAGAAAGCACCCCGCGGTCGCGGACCTTGCGAAAGGCCTCCGCGAGCTGGGACTCCAGAGCAGGGTCGCCGGGGCGGTACGCGTAGGCGACCACGCGGGTGAAGCCATCCGTCTGGATCAACTGGCACTTCAGCTCCTCCCCGAGGCGAGCCGTTTCGATCGTTGCCGCGGCCGGCAGCAACGAGGAAACCAGGGCGTCGACCTCACCCGAGGAGATGGCCGCCAGCCCATTGCGCACGGAGGAGTACGTCACCGTCGCAGGGATTCCCGAAGTTTCCATCCATTGGGCGGTGGGACCCCCTGAGACGCATCCGAGCCTGAGCGTGCGGAGGTCCGCGAGTCGGACGACGCTCGGACGGTCCCTTCGCGTGACGACCGCACCGGGTGAAACGATCGCGGGCGGACCGATACCAAACTGGTTGGTCGGAGGCTCTCCGAGGTTGTAGCGGCCGTGCAACCAGACATCGATTGCGCTGGTGCGGAAGGCCTCGGCGGCGGTCGCGTCGGAGTTGTGATCGAGCGGGACGAAGCGAACAGAGACGCCTTGCGTGTCGGCCATCTCGCGGATGAGCTCCACCATGAAGCCCGAAGGCTCCCCGTCGGCGCCGATGTCGACCGCTGGGGGTGAGGGATTCCGCGCGGCGAAACCGACCCGCCACGTGGGACGCCCGGAGGGACTGCCGTCCTCTTGCGCGGACGCGAGCGAGGCCGCGAGCACAAGCAGATTTGTCGCGAGCGTGCGAGCGATCATCCGCCCTCCAGAGTCAAACCAGTATACCCCCGGGCGCTGTTGCGCTGTGCTCCAGCGCGAAACCGCCCCTGAGGGCCTCCCAACAAGGAGCGGGAGGCGCCATGTTCCAAGCAGTTCGCAGCTCTTTCGCCGTCGTCCGAGTGCCATTCCGGGTCCTGTTTACGGCGTACCGCGGTGCGTGGTGGGCGTTCGCGGAATCGCCGAAGCCGCCCGTCGGGCCTCGCCATAGCCCCGCGCAAGGGAAGGCGTTCGAGATCGTGGACAGCGAGCCCGTACCCACAGAGCGGCCCGAAAAGCTGCTCCGGCGCGGTTTCAGGTTGATGCTGATGTTCTCGGCCTCCGCCGGTGTGCTGACCTTCGTCGCGTCGGGGGCGGGGGGACTTACCGCTCCGCACGCGATCGTGATCTGGTTGTGGGCGACGCTCGCGGGTTGGATCGGTTCCTACTACAAGGTCCGGCAGTGGGCGGCGAGCTCCGCCGCGCCCCAGACGTGGGCGCAGCGACTGGCCTCGGTGCCCAAAGTCACGGCTGACGCCGCGGCGAAGGCGGGTCGGGCGTGCGAGCAGGCCGCCCGCAGCGAGACGGCGAAGAAAGCCGCGTCGGGCGCTCGGGCCGCGGGGGCTTGGGCGTGGAAGTCGCTCGGTTCTCTGGGGGCGCGGGCGGCGGCCGCGAAGACGGTGCCCCCCACCGCGGCTGGCGGCGCGTGAGGCCCCGCTGACTCGGGTCGCTACCCTCGGGCATGATGTACGCGGCGGTCTGCATCGCGGCGCTGATGGCGGCGGCGCTGACGTTCGTCTCCGGTTTCGGCTTGGGAACGCTCCTGCTCCCCGCCTTCGCGCTGTTTGTGCCAGCGGAGCTGGCGGTCGCCGCGACCGCGGTGGTGCACCTCGCGAACAACGTGCTCAAGCTGGTGATGACCGGCGGGCGTGCCGATCGGCGGGTGGTGCTGCGATTCGGGCTGCCGGCGTTGGGTGCATCGATTGTCGGGGCGCTCGCGCAGCGGGAACTGGAGGGGCTGCACCCCGTCGCGGTGTACACGTTGATCGGTCACGCGTGCGAGATCACGTGGGTGAAGGGGGCGGTGGGCGCGGTGATCGTGGGGTTCGCGGTGCTGGAGCTGTCACCTCGGTACGAGGGGATGGCCTTTGACGCCCGCTACCTGCCGGTGGGCGGGGTGCTGAGCGGGTTCTTCGGCGGACTTTCGGGGCACCAGGGTGCGCTGCGGGCGGGCTTCCTCGCGCGGTGCGGGCTGACGAAAGAAGCGTTCGTCGCAAGCGGTGTGGTGTGCTCGGTGATGGTGGACGTCTCCAGGCTGTCGGTGTACGGCGCGGGGACCGTCGGGCGTCTGCGATCGGCGCACGATCTGGTGGGCCCGATCGTCGCGGGGTGCGTGGCGGCGTTTGTGGGCACGCTGATCGGCTCGCGGGTGGTGTCCAAGATGACGCTCCGCGGTGTGCGGCGCGTGGTGGGGGTGGCGCTGTTGCTTTTCGGGGTGGCGATGGCCGCGGGCGCCGTGTAGATCAGGCCCGCATGAAGAGCGCCTCGCCCTTGGCGACCTTCTGGCCGGCCTTGATGGCGTGGGGCCCGCCGAAGGTGCAGAGTTCTTGCAGCGTCGCGCCCTGCGCGGGGTGGCAGTTCCACAGCGTCCAGAGCGCCGCGCACTTCTGCGGCATCGCGGGGCTGAGGAGGATGCTGGCGATGCGCAGCGACTCGGCGCAGGCGTAGAGGATCTGCGCGAGAGCGGTCTTGCCGGCGCCGTCGGGGAACTGCTTCGCGAGCGTGAAGGGCGCGGTGTGGCTGATGAAATCGTCGACAGACCGCACCAGCGTCAGCCCGGCGCGGAGGGCCGTGTCGATCTCCTGGCGCGAGGCCGCGGCGACCGCGGCGTCGACGCATTCGCGGCACTTGGCGGGGAAGTCGAAGGAGCGGGACTCGGTGCCGGGGGCCGCGGGGTTCTTGGCGTTGGCTCGCGCCGCCAGAGCGAGCGCGAGTGGGGTGCCTTCGCCGGGCGCGAAGCGCCCGTCGCCGGTGGCCGCCGGAACTTCACCACCGAAGTACTTCTCCACCATGTTCCCCACGCGGCTGGTGCTGTTGCCGAAGCTATTTGCGAGCTCGGCGTTGTAGACCTCAATGAACTTCGCCTCGCTGAAATCCGCGTCGGCGCCGCTGAGCGGGCCCTGCGTGGCGAGGTACCAGCGGACCGCGTCCAGCGAGTACTTCGCGGCGTACGCCTGGAGGTTCTCGATGTCGATGAAGTTGCCGAGGGTCTTGCTCATCTTCTGGCCGTTGGCGATCCACCAGCCGTGGCCGAAGACGGTCTTGGGCAGCGGCTCACCCAGGGCCATCAGCAGCGCCGGCCAGATCACCGTGTGGAACCACAGAATGTCCTTGCCGATGAGGTGCACCGCCGCGGGCCACAGGTGGCGCTGCTGCGCGTTGTCGACAACGCTGAGGTAGTTGAAGAGCGCGTCGATCCACACGTAGATGCGGTGGGCGTCGTCGCCTGGGATGCGGATACCCCACTGGGTCGCGGGGTCATCGGTCACGGGGCGGGAGACGGGGACGTCGTTCAGCACCGCGGGCGGACGGAGACGACCGAGGATTTCCTGCCGACGCGAGTCGGGTCGGACGAAGGACTCGTCGGTGCTGATGAGGTTGAAGAGCTTCTGCTGGTACTTGCCCAGGCGGAAGAAGTAGCAGGGCTCTGTGCGTTTCACGAGCGGCTTGCCGCTGATGGTGCTCTTGAAATCGGCCTCGCGGGCGGCGTTGTCGGTGACGTACTCCTCTTGGCCCTCGTCGTACCACCCGGTGTAGTCGCCCTTGTAGATGTCGTCGGACTTCATCAGGCGGGTGATGTACTGCACGACGCGGTCTTTGTGGCGAGGCTGGGTGGTTCGGATGAAGTCGTCGTTGGAGATGTTAAAGAGGGCAAAGGCTTTCTTGAACTCCTCGGCGTTGAGGTCGGCCCATTCCTGGGGCCCGTACCCGTTCTTCGCGGCGGAGGTGACGACCTTGTCGGCGTGCTCATCGGTGCCGGTGAGGAAGAAGACCTCCTGACCGCCGACAAGCCGGTGGAACCGGGCCAGCACGTCCGCGAGGAGCGTGGTGTAGCAGTGCCCGATGTGCGGGCGGTCGTTCACGTAATAGATCGGCGTGGTGATGTAGTACGGCATGGGGGGAGTGTAGGGGAGGCACCTCGGGCCGACAGTTCACGGGGTGGGAACGCCGGCTCGACGAGAACCCGGCGAGATCCGAGCGTCCACCCCCCGGTGGCGATACCAGTCCCACGATGCCGAAGAGCGCCCCCGTGTCGAGACGCGAGAGCCGATGGCGTTGCCCGTCGCTGAGTTGGTCAAGCACGTCCGTCCGCGGAGCTTCGCAGACGCGAACCGCACGCGACGACATTCGATCATCGGCGGACGCGCCGCTCACCCGCAAGATCCACCACGAGCTTCTCCTTCACTCAACGCTGATCGCACTCGAACTTGAATGGGCTCGGCTCACGCGAGATCAAAATAGTGTTGTGTTGATCTGAAAGATCGGTGGTATGGTCGCGAAGCTCCTTGTGACGGAACCGCGATGTGCGGTACCCAGAAACACAGGAGTTGATGATGAACACTTCCCTGAACACGACCAAGACCCCGAGCCCGATGACCACCAACACCCAGGATTCGACGCGACCCCGCCGGTGCGTTGTTGCCGCCACCATCGCCGCCGCGATGCTCGTGAGCACGTCGGCCAACGCCATCATCGTCGGGCAGTCCTCTGGTGGGGTCCACGGCCCGTACACCATGGGACCCGGCACGGACCTGCGCCTTGGCAACACCGAAGACAACACCCGCTCGTGGGTGTTCCTCGAGCAGCAGAACGTCGGTCTGCCTTCGAACCTGGTCT
>JBMOHX010000041.1:0-16937 GCA_049317625.1 Phycisphaerales bacterium | reverse complement strand
GCTCCGCCGGGATGGCCGTGGGGATGATGATCACCTCGGCGGAGGTGGATCGAAACGCGATGACCGTGAGCGGCAAGGGGCTTCAGCTGATCGAGGCACCCCCTGTGGAGTTTTCGTTCACCGGTCGCGTCGATGAGAAGGGCTACGACGGTCCGGCGTTGGTCGTGCAGTACTCGAACAAGTCGGACACGTTCCGCTACAAGGCGGGCGGGCGGGACACGCTGGCCGGCGGACCCTCCGCGATCACGCCGCTCACGGAGAAGGAACGGGCACAGTTTGATGCACGCATCGAGAAGCTCCGTTCGCTCGCGGTCGGCGTGCCGATGGAGATCCGCGCGGAGCACTTGGAGGCCCAGCAGTTCGCCGCGCGGGCGTCGACGTTGAAGGTGATCGGGATGCCCGGCACCGTGACCTGCAACGGCGAACTCATCAGCGAGAACTGGCGCAGCGTGTTCGACGGCAAGCCCGCGAACTATAGAGACACGGGGCCGGGCACGATTCAGGTGCGTCTCAATCAGGACACGCGAGCCATGGGGCTCATCATCTATGAATCAAGTTACGGCGTCTCCGCGAACGTGATGGTGACCATCAACGGCGTGCACAAGTTCCGCCTTGAACAACTCAAGGCACAGGGCGGGCTGATCGCGGCGTTCGCGCAGCCGATCGAAGTCGCGGACGTGCGGTTCGACATCGCCGGGCGCCTCTGTGTCGACGCGATCGGCCTCGTCCGCTGAGCGCCGCTCTCTGCGAACTCCAACAAGAAAGGACTTCACATGCCTGCCTGTCCGCGCTGCCAATCGTCGAACTGCGCGTCGTATCAAGCGATCTTCCGGAGCGGAACCGGAACCTCGAACAGTGTTGGGATCTCGACCACGAGCTACACCGGCGGGAGCGCCGTCGGGGTTTCTCGCACGAGCGGCACCGTGCAGTCCAACCTGGCGGCTTCCTGCTCCCCGCCGGCTCCCGCGAGGCCGGGTCTCCGTGCCTTCCTGGCGCTCCTCATGGCGATGGTCTTCGGGCTTCAGACCCTCCTGGTTGGGTCTCTCGCGTTCGAGACACCCGCGCGGGGTGATGAAGGGGGGCTGGCGAGGGGGCTGGTGGCGCTCCTCCCCGCGGCGCTCGCGTTCTTCTGCGTCCGGTACTTTGTTCGTCGCCACAGAAATGCGAGCAACTACAACCGCGACACCCTGCCTCGCCTTCAGGCCGAGTGGCCGCGGTCGTGGGCGTGCCTCTCGTGCGATCACCGCTTCTTGCTCTAGCCTTCTGTCGAGAGCGAACTCCGCGCCGGGATCGGGTGCCGCTCGCGTGAGCCCCGCAACGGCATCGCGGGCGTCGCCGAGAACCACTGCCGGAACGCCCAAGGGACGGTCGGAAGCGAGAGCCACCGGCTCAAGGGTGCAGGTACAGCGTGCATGGATCGCCGGGGGCGTGTCGAAAGCCGACGCGCCCCTGGCCCGTTCTCGCTCCCGGGGCCGGGCGGAGTGAACGGCTCTGGTGCACGAAGCTGGTCTGGCTCATACTCTCAGTCGATGGTCGCGCCTCTGACATTCCCCCGGACCCACCGGCTCGCGCACAACCGTGAGTTTGACGCGGTCTTCGCCGCGAAGCTCCGGCGGACCCGCGGGCCGCTGACCTTTCACTCGTTGCGGAACACGATGGGGCACTACCGACTCGGGCTGTCGGTAGGGAAAGCGGTGGGGGGCGCGACGGTGCGAAACCGGTTCAAGCGGCTGATCCGGGAGGCGTTCCGGCTCCGGCAGCACGAGCTCCCGCTCAGTGCGGAGGCCGGGCTCGATATCGTGGTCTCCGTGCGTGCCCACAAGGCCAAGAGCCTCGAGGACTACGCGGCGATGCTGCTGTCGGCCGCGGGAGACCTCGCGGCCGAGTGGGAGCGTCGCGAGCGGGGTACGCCGCGATGAGCCCCCGTTGGAGGCGCGTGGTGAACTTCCCGTTCGTCGCGTTGATCAAGGTGTATCAGGTGACGCTGTCGCCGCTGGTGGGGCGAGGGTGCCGGTTCATGCCCACGTGCTCGAACTACGGGCTGGACGCCTACCGCGCGTACGGCCCGTTGAAAGCGACCGCTCTCACCGCGTGGCGGATCTTGCGGTGTCACCCGTTCTCGAAGGGCGGGTACGACCCGGTTCCGATCCCCGACTGCTCCGATTCAGCGCGAGCGCCGGCGGATCGCGAATCCCGCCGCGAGAAGGGCGAGTGAGCCGGGGGCAGGGATCGTGTACTCGATGGTGAGGACGGGCCGGCTGTCGGCGGCGGCCTCCCGAGTGCCGAACCGGCGGGCCTGACCCTGCCCCGCGAGCGGGGCGTACAGGATCCAGCCGAAGTTCGTGTTCGGGGTTTCAAGGAAGGACTGCACGTCCCCGACGAGGGCCGTCGTCGATGGCCATGTGTGTCGGCCAACGGAGTTCGGAACCGCCAGCGTCGAACTCGCCCGCGACTGGAAGTCGCCGCCGGGGGTGTTCCAGAAGACCGGGTTGCTGAAGCTTGCGAAGCGGTGGATCCAGGTCGCGTCGCCTGGCGCGGCGAGGTCGCCGCTGCCGCCCGAACTATCGCCCGCGCGGCTGGTCGATTCGCCCCAACTGTTGGTGAGCCTGTGCATCCCGATCGTGAGGCTGGATCCCTGGCCGCGAGAGAGGCTGAGCGTGAGTTCCGTCCGGGTGATCGTGGCTCCGGCGGGGATCGCGCTGGCGATATCGAACCGAACCAGAGCCCGGCGGCCACCGACCCCGCCGGACTGGCGGGTCTGGCCGACGAACATGCTGGTGCCCGCGCCGTTGCTGAGGTCGCCTGTCTCGTTGTAGTACAGGGTGTTATCGGCGACCGGGTTGAGCGTGACCAGATCCGCGCGGGCGGAGCCACCGATCACTGCAACGCCGGTCAGCAGTCCATAGGCCGCGGTAGACATACGCATCAAGGGTGCTCCTGTGCCCGGCCCGCGAAGGGGACCGGCGCAACCACTACAAGATACATCACGGGTCGCGACCGGCCACAAAACCCACCAGAAATCTCGCGGCGGGGTTGCCGGGCCGGGTGTTTGCAATGTGTTCGCCCGAGTCACCCACGAAATCGGGACGACGCAGGAACCCGAAGGGCTTGTTCGTCGGATTGGTATGCTATAGCCAAGCTCAGGCGACCGCCGCGCGCGACCGGCGCGCCGGGCTCACCCGAGGAAACGGTGCCCCCGCTGCCCGCCCTCCAACTTTCTCTTTCCCAAAACATCGAGCGCAGGCTCTCCGCGCTCCCGCGGGACCTCGTTTTCGCGGCGGTGGTACGGATCGAGCACGCGACGCTGGAGCTCTCCGACGCTGGTATGGTTCCCGCGGAGTTCCTCCTCTTCAGCGCCCTGGGGGAGCGTCCGGCCTCGACGGGCGAAGCGGGGCTTTCGGTCGTGGACGCGCGAGCGGCGATCGCGGACCTTTCGGCGCTGGCCGAGCGGCTGACCTCCATCGCGGGGCTGGCGCAGCGCGACCCCTTCGCGGTGGGGCTGCTGACGGCCGAGCAACTGTGCGCATCGTGGAAGGTCAGTCGCAAGACGCTCGACCGGCTACGCAAGCGGGGGCTGGTGGGACGCCGGATCACGCTGACCGACGGGAAGGCCCGGATCGGGTTCTCGCCGGAGGTGGTGCGGCGGTTCTTCGAGCGGCACGAGCGATCGATCGTCAAGGCGGGGGCGTTCTCGCGGATCCCGGCGCCGCTCGAGCGCGAGATGATCCGGCGCGCGGTGAAGTACAAGCGGTTGCTGGGCATGTCGCTCAACGCGGCGGCGTTGCGGATTTCACAGCGGTTCGGCCGGAGCCACGAGGCGGTCCGCCAACTGCTCAAGCGGCACGACTCGCGCGTGAAGCGTGCGAAGAGCGCCGCGCACTCCCGCCTCATCATGCGCGGGCCGGCAGCCGTGCCGGTGGCGCCGCCGGAGCCGATCTTCGACGAGACCAGCCCGCTCAACGCGCGCCGGCGGGCGGTGGCGTTCCGGGCGTGGCGGCTGGGCGTGAGCGTCTCGACGATCTCGCGGAAGTTCCGGCGCTCACGGGCGTCGGTGAGGCGGGCGATCAATCTCTCCCGCGCGGAGCGGCTGTGGCCGCTGCTTGTCGGTGATGCGCTCGTTGGGCCGATGCTGCCCACGTTCGAGCGGCGGGAGGCGGCGGAGGTGTTGCTCTCGCCGGTGCCGGTGCGCACCGGGCTTGGGGCTGGCGCGCCGCGCGACCTGCTGGCGTTCCTCGATTCGGCCCGATCGCGGCAGCCCCCCATCGCGCACGAGGAGCGGACCCGGGTGGTGGCGTACCAGTTCATCCGCTTCCGGGCCCGCAAGCTCATCGAGTCTCTGAGCCGTTCGCACCCGCAGGCCGGCGCCGTCGATCACGCGGAGACACTCCTGCGATGGGCGGCGAGGCTGAAGTCCGAGCTCATCCGCCCGCACCTGCGGCTGATGCTTGAAACCGTTGAGCTGCGGCTCGGGCGTCCCGCGGTGGAGATTCCCTCGAACCTGCTGATCGACCTGCTCCGCCGGTCGCTGGACGTGATGGGACGGGTCGTCGATGGATTCGAGCCGGCCCGGGCGGGCCGTCTCGCGTCCCCGATGGGCCTGGCCATCGACAAGCTGGTTTCGACGTGGGGTCGGCAGCACTCGGTCGGCGTGTACGCGCAGCCGTCGAAGCGAGCGGTGCAGCGGATCCCGGTGGGCGTCGCGTTCAGCGACTGGACGCTGACAGTCTGTCCGTGGCAGAGGTGGCTGGAGCCCGACCCGCGGATCCGTGCGCTTATCGAAGCGCGGGCGCTGCCGGTGAAGCTGGCGGACACGCTCGGCGCCCGCTTCGGGCTGATGGGCAACGCGCCGCTCACGGTGACCGAGCTCGCGGCCAGGCTCCGGGTCTCGCCGATCCGGCTCGCGATCGTCGAGCACGAGATGCTGGCGCAGGCGCTGTCGGTCTCGCGCGGGCGGCCTTGCGCGCAGCCCGATCGGGCGAGGGTCTGAACAAGAACACGAGTCTGAACCGGAGGAGGCCCGTTGGCAGATTCGCCCGTCCGTTCCGTCTGGGTCTTTCATCGCGGCGCCCTCGGCGACTCGGTGCTGACCTGGCCTCTGCTTCGGGCGCTGACCCGCGCGCGGACCGCCGTCACCATGGTCTCGGATCTCTCCAAGGCCAAGCTCGCCGAGCAGGTGCTCGGTATCCGAGCGGTCAGCGCCGAGCACCGGCGCTTCACCGACCTGTGGGTCACCGGCGCGGCGGACGAACCTGGGAGGATCCTCCCGGTCGGCGGTGTTTCACGGGTCATCTCGTTCCTGAGCGTGCAGGGCAAGCACCGCACGTGGGCCGCGAACGTTGCGGGGATGTTCCCGGGCGCCAGGATCGAACTGATCGATCGCCAGTTGACGCGAGAGCTCTCGCTCGACCTCGCCTCGCGCGAGGGCGTGGACTTTGATCCGCCGCTGCGCACACCCGGTCCAGATGCCCCCGTCGTCTTTCACCTGGGCGCGGGTTCGGCCGCCAAGCGCTGGCCGCTCCACCTCTGGGCACGGCTGGTGGAGCAAACCCGTGCCGCGTTCCCTGAGCTTCCGCTCCGGGTGCTCGCGGGTGAGGTCGAGGCGGAGCAGTTCACGCGCGAGCGGACCGCGCAGTTCGACCGGATGGGGGGAGAGTTTCTCGGCGACCTGTCGCAGCTCCGCGATGCGCTGACCGGCGCGGCGGCGGTGGTGGTGGCCGACAGCGGGCCCGCGCACCTGGGCGCGCAGCTCGGCGTCCCGGTGCTGGCGCTCTTCGGCCCCACGCTCCCTGCGCTGTGGGCACCGATCGGCCCCCGCGTCACGGTGATCGCCCCGCCGACGCCCTCGGCGATGGACTGGCTCGACGCGGAGCGCGTGTCGTCCGAGTTGCGGCACGTGCTCACCCCGCGCCGGCGCGGGGTCGCTACCGCGGGCTGAGCACACGCCACACGTCTTCGACGACACGCGACATGTTCGCGTCGGACCTTGTCGTCCCCGCGGCGATGTGAGGAGTCAGCCGGGCGTTCGCGAGTCCGAGCAGCGGGTAGTCCGGCCCGAAGGGTTCGGGGTGGTGCACGTCGAGCAGCGCGGTGGCCTCGGGGTGCTCACGAAGGAACTCAGCGAGGTCCGCGTTGTTGACCATGATTCCCCTGCTGGTGTTGATCAGGATCACATCGGGCTTGACACCCGCGAGGAAGTTTCGGTTGACAAGCCCGTGGTTGGACGGCCGCGGGTCCGTATGGAGGGTGAGGACGTCGGCCCGCGCGAGCAGTTCGCGCATCCCAACAGGCTGGGCACCCCAGCGCTTGCTCTCGGGGATGTCGAGCACGTCGTGGTAGACGACGCTCGCGCCCATCGCCGCGGCGATTCGCGCGACGCGGGACCCGATGCGGCCGAGGCCGAGGATGCCAAAGGTCAGTTCGTCGATCTGGCGCGGCGCGCGGAGCGAGAGGCGCAGCTCGCGCCAGCACGGCAGCGGGAGGGGTTCGGCGACCAGCGAGATCGGGCGGGTGTACCCCAGGAGCAGTGTGAACACGAACTGGGCGACGGCGTCCGAGTTCGCGTCGGGCGTGTGCACGACCTCGACCCCGCGGGCGCGGCACGCGGGGACGTCGATGTTGTCAAGACCCACCCCGGCGCGGCCGACGACGCGGAGGGAGGGTGCCCCGGCGAGCAGAGACTCGTCGACGCGGGTGTAGGTGCGCACGATGAGTCCCGATGCCGCACGCAGGTGGTCCGGAAAGCTGGCGTCAGTGGGCGAGCAGAAGCGGAGGTCGCAGCGCTGGGAGAGCCACGCGGCGGATTGCGCGCTGATCTCTTCGGCGACGACGACGATCGGCCGGTTCATCCAGGATGATAGTGGTGCGAGGAGACCTGCTCAGGCGGCGCGGCGGAGGTGCCACCGTTCGGGCCGCACGTTGGAGGGCGTCGTTGGGAGTTCGGTCCAGTCCTCGGCGTTGGGGAGGGAGATCTCCGCGGAGCGGGTCTTCCGGTAGCCGAGCAAGCGGACGACTTCGAGGACGTCGGTCCAAGCGGGGAAGGTGACCGAGTTGGCCCGCTTGAAGGCCTCGATAGCCATGAGGAACATGAACTGTTCCTTCGTGAGCTCGCCTTCTTCGGCGGCGCGGGTGAAATCGCTGAGGCGGCGACCGGGTCCACGCCGACGGTCGAGGCCGCTGCTCTCTGGGGCGTCGGTCCGGCGGCCCTGCGTGCGCCGGTCACCGGTAGGAGGAGTCCTGTCCGCGAAGGGCGCGTGGCCGTCGAAGAGGCCGGACTTGGCGTCGGAACTGGGCTGAGGAACTTCGCTCGGGCTGGACGGGCCGTTCATGTTCGCGGGCTCCCTGTTGGAGGCCCGCTCGATCACGCCCCGGTGAACCCGATCAGCGCGACGCGGACCTCAATAGTCGTCGTCGTCGTCATCATCGGCGTCCTCTTCGCCCTCTTCGACCTCCGCTTCGTCATCGTCTTCGAGGAAGTCCTCGTCGTCCTCCTCAAAGGTCTCCTCTTCGGTAAACTCCTCATCGTCGCCAAAGACGTCCTCGTCGTCTTCGAGCTCTTCGTCTTCCTCGTCATACATGACGGGGTCCGCGGGGCGGGGTTGTGCGACGCCCGTCCACGGAGGCAACGAATCGGGAACGACAAGAGTGTCCAGTTCGACAAGCAGTTGAGTCGTCATGTTCCACCTACCCACTTCCGCATCGGCACCGCGGGTCCACTCGACCGCGAGCACCGCGTGCGACCACGCGTTCCACCCGCGCCACTCTCCGCCAGCCCGAGAGCCCCGGTTCCGAGCCTTTGCCCATTTGGACGTCACGCCCGGACTCGGTTCTCGCGAGTGGCGGTACAGTACGACCTGTGGCGTGCATGTCAATCCGCTTGCGGGCTACTTTGTGCCTCTCGGGCAGCACATCCGCCCGGTTTGCGGTGCGGGCGGTTCCCGTCTACCCTCCGCCGAGCGGTCAACCGATTCCGCACCGCGAAAGTTTGCTCGTTCCGCTCGGTCCTGCCAATGAACTCAACCGATTCACCATCACCGGCGCAGCATCCTCCCGACGAGATCGGGTTTGAACCCACGGCTCTGATCGCCGCGATCGCGTTTCCCGGCGCGGGCCACGCCGTGCGCGGGGAGTTGAAGCGCGGGATCGGCGCGTGCGCCGGGGTCATGGGGCTCTTCCTCGGCGGGCTGCTCGTGGGCGGCATCGATGTCGTCGACAGCAAGGAAGACCGTTTCTGGTTCTTCGGGCAGGCCCTGGTCGGTCCCGCGGCTTTCGGGGTGGACTACTACCACCAGAACTACTTAAAGGTTGTAGAAACTCGGGGCGGGCGCACAGTCAGCCGGACCGCCTACCCCAACGAGGGCAGGGACCCCGCGACCGGGAGGCCTGTCATCGGCGGCACGCCGCCGAACTTCAAGTCGGTGTCCAAGATCAACGAGCTGGGCATGCTCTCCTGCTGTCTCGCGGGAATGATGAACCTGATCATCGTGATCGACGCGGGCTGGCCCGTTCGGCGCGGCAAGAAGGAGGGCGGCGCTTGATCCCGTTGCTCGCCTATCGACCCTTCCTGGACCCGCTGCCCCTCGATGCGTACTGGTACCTCCTGCTGATCCCCATCGCGATTGGCATCTCGCTCGCTTACAAAGCGGTCCGGGTCCGAGAGATGAAGGACTATCCCCGACAGGTTCTCGTGCTCACCATTCAGATCGTCGTGTCGATGGTGGCGTTGGGAGTCGGGATGTACATTGTGGTGCAGCACGCCCTTCCGATCATCGCACCCCGATAGAAGACGAGGGCCATCCGCGCGTGGCACCCGATCGCTCAACCGTCCTTCCCTGGCAGATCTGGATCGAGACGGGCGGGACCTTCACGGACTGTCTTGCCCGTTCGCCGGAGGGTCGGATCGCGCACGCCAAGGTGCTCAGTTCCGGCCGCCTGCGGGCGCGGGTGGTGCGTTCGCTCAGCGATAGGGTCGTCCTGCGCGGGGGTGTCGAGCAGGCCGCCGGGTTGGTCGCGGGGTGCACCCTACGGCGGCTTGCCGTCGAGGACCCACCCGTACGGATCACCGTCGATCATTCGGACGGCGCGGAGGTCACGCTCGCGCTTGAGCGGGAGGTCCACTGGCCCGCCGGCGTGCCGGTTGAAGTGTTCTTCGGTGAAGACGCCCCGTTGGTCGCGGCCCGGATTGTGACCCGGACTCCGCGTCTCCGGGAGCTCCCCCGCGCCGAGCTGCGACTCGCGACAACGCGCGGCACCAACGCGCTGCTTACCCGCGCCGGTGCCCGGGTCGCCCTGCTGATCACCCGCGGGTTCGGCGATCTGCTCCGTATCGGCGACCAGTCGCGCCCGGAGATCTTTGCCTTGGGGATCCGGCGCGCCGAGCCCCTCTATGAGACGGTCGTCGAAGTGTCGGGGCGGATGGACTTCATCGGGGCCGAGATCGAGCCGCTCGACCTCGACGAGGTCCGCCGGAATGCTCGCGAACTGGTCGCGCGGGGCGTCCGCGTTGCCGCGGTCGCCTTGCTTCACTCGGTCGCGAACCCCGCGCACGAGGAGCAAGTCGCGGATGTGCTCCTGAGCGAGGGGTTCACGCATGTGTCGCGGTCGAGCGTCCTCTCCGGGGCCCCCGGGTTGCTCGTGCGGTCCCGCACGGCGGTGCTCAACGCGTTCCTGGCACCCGAGATCGGGCGGTACCTCGGCGGGATGGTGTCGTCGCTGGGCGCGGGCAGCTCGCTGCACGTCATGACCAGCGCGGGCGGCCTGGTTCACCCCGCCCACTTCGCGCCCAAGGACAGCCTGCTCTCGGGGCCCGCGAGCGGCGTGGTCGGCGCGGGTCAGGCCGCGGCGGATTCGGGGTGTTCGCCTGTGATCACGTTCGACATGGGGGGCACCAGCACGGACGTCTCGCGGTTTGATCGCGCGTGCGAGCTGGTGTCAGAGCACCGCGTCAACGGGGTGCTGCTCTCGGCGGCCGCGGTGGCGGTGGAGAGCATCGCGGCTGGGGGCGGATCGATATGCTGGATCGACGAGCGTTTCGCGGGCGGGTTGGCCGTGGGGCCTGCGAGCGCCGGGGCCGATCCGGGACCGGCGTGCTACGGCGCCGGCGGCCCGTTGACCGTCACGGACTGCAACCTGTTACTGGGGCGACTCGAGCCGTCGGCGTTCGGGATTCCCATCGTGCCGGAGGCGGCGCTGGCGCGGGCCGAGGAGTTGCTCGAGCGGCTGCGTGTCGTGCGGGGCGATGCGGCGGTCACGCGTGCAGGGATGCTCGCCGAGCTGACGGACCTGGCGGACGAGGCGATGGCGGGCGCGATCAGGAAGATCTCGGTGCAGCGGGGATACGACCCCACGGCCCACACACTCGTAGCCTTCGGCGGGGCCGCCGGCCAGCACGCGTGCGGGGTCGCGGAGCGTCTCGGTATGACGCGGGTGCTCGTGCCGGCGGACGTGGGCCTCCTCAGCGCCGCGGGGCTCTCGTGGGCGCGGGTTGAGCGGCACGCCTCGCGCACGCTCCTGCTGCGTCTGACCGGTGCGGACCACCAGCTCCCGGGCGCTGTGTGGGAACTGGCGCGCCAGGCGGTCCGGGAGGCCAAGCGAGACGCGGGCGAAGCGAGGGTCACGCGGTTGCTCTTCGATGTCCGCCTTCTGGGTCAGGACGCCTGCTTCACGATCGAGGCACCGGTTGACGAACCGATCCCCACGGAGGCGGTGCTCCGCGCGCGGTTTGCGGAGCGGTTCCTTCACGAGTACGGGTACACGCCGCCGCTCCGGGAGATCGAGGTGGTGTCGGTGCGGGTGGTGGCGAGCGGGCCGCGCTCCTCGGGGCCGGGCCGAAGGGAGCCATCGGCAGGGGCCGGCGACGGAGCGATCGCACGCGCGCGGCTCGGGCCCGGGGCTCGTGTGGATGGCCCGGCGATCATCGCGGAAGAGCACGGCGCGACCTTCGTGCGCCCCGGCTGGCGCGCGGGGGTCGATGAAGCCGGGGCGCTGATGTTGACCAGGGCCGGACCGATCGACTCCGGAGGCCCGCGGGCGTCGGAGATCATCGTCGGGAGGTTGTACGCGATCGCGACGGAGATGGGCGAAACGCTGCGCCGCGCCTCGCTCTCGCCGAACATCAAAGAGCGGCTCGACTTCAGCTGCGCCGTGCTGGACGAAGAGGGTCGGCTGATCGTGAACGCGCCGCACCTTCCCGTGCACCTGGGGGCGATGGGCGTGACGGTCCGGGCGCTGCGCGAAGCGCTGCCGATGAAGCCGGGCGACGTGGTGCTCACGAACCACCCGGCTTTCGGCGGGTCGCACCTCCCGGACGTGACGGTCGTCTCACCGGTCTTCGACGCGAACGGAAACATCTTGGCGTTCCTCGCGAACCGGGCCCACCACGCCGAGATCGGCGGCGTCACGCCGGGCTCGATGCCGCCGGGCGCGGCGTCGCTCGTCGAAGAGGGCGTCGTGATCCCGCCGATGTACCTCGTCCGCGATGAGGTGTCGAACGAGGGTCAGATCGAGGCGCTGCTCCGCACCGCGCCCTACCCCTCTCGCTCCCCCGAAGAGAATCTCGCGGACCTCTCCGCGCAGGTCGCCGCGAACCGGCGCGGTGCCGAGGCGCTGTCCGCGCTCGCCGCGGCGGACGGCGGGGCGGCGCTGCGGGGTGCGATGCGTTCGGTCCGGGAGCGATCCCGCGGGACGCTGCTGGCGGCGCTGGCGCCGCTGCGCGGACGACGGATGTCGGCCTCGGAACACCTGGACGACGGCGCCGAGATCCGAGTCGCCCTCACCGTGGGTGAGCAAGGCGTCGTGGTTGACTTCGGGGGCAGCGGGCCCGTCCACCCGTCGAGTTTCAACGCTCCGGCCGGGGTGGTGCGCAGCGCTGTGATGTACGCGCTGCGGTTGCTCATCGCCGAGCCGCTCCCGCTGAACGAAGGGCTTATGGAGGCGGTGGACCTGCGCGTTCCGGAGGGCTTGCTGAACCCGCCCTTTGATCGCGACCCGGCGCGATGCCCCGCGGTGTGCGCCGGGAACGTCGAGACCAGCCAGAGGGTGGTGGACACGCTACTCAAGGCCCTGGGGCTCGCGGCGTGCAGCCAGGGGACGATGAACAACGTGATCTTCGGCAACGATCGCTTCGGGTGCTACGAGACCATCTGTGGCGGCGAGGGCGCGGGTCCCGGCTACCGAGGAGAGAGCGCCGTGCACACCCACATGACCAACACCCGCATCACCGACCCAGAGATCCTCGAACGCCGATTCCCGGTGTGCCTGCGGCGGTTCGAGGTGCGGCGCGACTCGGGCGGTCAAGGCGAGTTCCCAGGTGGGGACGGGGCGGTTCGCGAGTACGAGTTCCTGGAGCCGGTCACACTCTCGGTGCTCGCCCAGCACCGGACCCAGGGCCCGTACGGCGCCTCGGGTGGTGAGGCCGGGCTGGCTGGGGCTCAGCGGCTTCTTATGCCGGGCGGTACCGCGAAGAACCTGTCCGGAGTGGCGAGGGAGCAACTCCCGGCGCGCAGCAGGTTGATCATCGAGACGCCCGGGGGTGGGGGCTGGGGCGCGCTCTGAGCGTGATCGCGCCGCGAGGTCATGAACCCGGCGACATCCGCGACCTGCGGTACCACACGATCGCGCCCGCCGCCACCGCCATCACACCGCCGATGATCGCGCCTCGCCAGAGGCCGGCACCCAACCCGCCAGCCACTGATGGTGCGACGGGCGAGGGGGTGGCGAGTTCGTACCGGTATCCGGCATCGAACACCATCGCGGCGTTGACTGCCTCGAAGCGCGGCTGCCACTCGTCGAACACCGGCGCGGGCGCGTAGCAGTGAACCACCACCGTCTCCGCCTTTCCAAGGTGCGTGACCGACAGGAGACCCAGCGTCGAGCCGTCGGCGTTGCGGATCTCGGCGCGCGTGCGGAGTTGCACTCTGGATTCGTCGAACTCCGGCTTGGTGTTTGTCATGCCCGTCACGTCGTTCGCGAGCTTCTCCTTCGCGGTGGCAACGCCGGACTCGAAGCCCTTTCCCATATCGCGACGGATTGCTTCTGCCCGGCGGCCGGGGGGCAGGGGTCCCGCGACCTGCAGCAGCACGAAGGGCCCTTGCGCGTCGGTGCACACCAGCGCTCCGACGTAGGCGATGCCCACCCCGCGAGCGGCGACTTCGTCGTTCACCCTTCGCAGGGCCGCTTCGTCGGCGAGTTGCCAGCCCGCGGGAACGGTGAAGCTCCAATGCGCGCCGTCCGGCCGCAGGCTTTCCTGGGAGGTCATCACTGCCGCAACGAACGCGATCGACGTCGGCCACATGCGGTCACGGTAGCAGCGCGTCCAGGTTCATGCGGCGGGGGGTCTGCTACCCTCTGCCTCGTGCAAGATGACCCCGATCACGACCCGGCCCCGGTGCCGATCCCGAGCGTTGCCCCCGCGGCTCCCGACCGGCGGACGGCGATGGCTCTCATTTTCGGGATCATCTTCCTGGACATGATGGGCGTCGGGCTCATCGCGCCGCTCACGCCCTACATCACGGCGAAGTTCGGTGACCGTGCAACGGACGTGGGGGTGTTGACGACCGCGTACTCCGCCGCGCAGTTTCTGGCAGCGCCGGTGATGGGTGCGTTGTCGGACCGGTTCGGCAGGCGCCCCGTGCTCATCGTGAGCCTGATCGGCACGGCGATCGGATACTTCATCTTCGCGTCCGCGGACGCCTTCTGGATCCTCGTCGCCGCGCGGATTCTGGACGGGGTGACGGGCGGGAACATCTCGACCGCGCAGGCCTACATCGGGGACATTACTCCTCCGCAGGACCGCGCCAAGATGTTCGGGCTCATGGGCGCTGCGTTCGGACTGGGGTTCACGCTCGGCCCCGCGGCGGGCGCGGTGCTGATCGAGTTCGGGCTCATGGCGCCCATCTTCGCCGCGGGTGGGCTCGCGGCGGTGGCTGCGGCGCTTGTGGCGTGGAAGCTGCCCGAGACGCTGCCTCGGCACCTGAGATCCAAGGAGCCGGTGCGGGCGTCGGCGCTGAACCCGCTTTCGAGCCTCGCGAAAGCGATGGCGATCCCCACGGTCCCGCTCGCGTTGTCGAGCGTGCTCGCCCTGGGCCTGGCGCACGCGGAGATGCGGTCGAGCCTGGGGATCTACGCCAAGCAGCAGCTCGCGTTCACGGAGCGGAAGGCCGCGTTGATGTTCGCGTTCATGGGAATCATCGCCATCCTCGTACAGGGCGGATTGATCCGTGTGCTGGCGAAGTTCATCAAGGACCGAGCGCTCGTGCTGGCGGCGCTGCCGATCGCCGCGGTGGGCTTCGCGATGCTCCCGGTGTTCGGCACGGCGTGGGGGACAATGGGGGCGCTCGCGCTCGCCGCGCTGGGGATGGGCCTTTCCGGGCCGAGCCTCAACGGGATGGTGTCTCGCGCCGCGGGGGAGCGTCAGCAGGGCATCGCGATGGGTGCCTCGCAGTCGGTCAGCGCCCTCGGGCTGGTCATTGGCCCGATGATCGCGACTCCGCTCTACGACGGCGTCGGCCCGGGTTGGCCCTTCTTCTCCGCGGCGGTTTTCATCGTGATCGGGTGGGTGATTCTGGCGACGGGGGTTCGCCCGCCCGCCGTTGAGACCAAGTGATCCGGCGGTTTCACGCGTTCTGCGCGGCCGCTTGCTTCTCGCGGAGCTGCAGTGAATCGAGTAGCTCTTCGAGTCGTTGGTGGTCCTCCGCGGAGACAACGAGCTGCGATCTCAAGCTCTTGCTGGTGCGATACCGCTTGCCGGAGGCGTCACCACGTTCTGACTTTCGCGACGAATGCTCCTCGAGCTCGATCGAGAGCGTCTGTAGCTCCCCGCATGAGCACGCTGATCCGGTGAACACGAGCCAGCGCTGCTTGGTGAAATCGGCAGGAGCCTCGTCGATTCTCAGCGTCGAGAGCGTTGCGCAGACTTTCGCTTCCTGAACCAACGCGTCACTCGGGCAAGGGAGTTCAGCGGTCCGCTTGTGCTTGTCAGCAAGGGTCCGGCACTTCTCGCAGAAGGCTTCGCCAACGGTGTCGAGCGAAACAAAGCACAGAAACGCGACCAGCCCCGCGAGCTCCGCGGACCAGAGCGCCCACGCCCAGAGCCCGCTCGCGGTCGTGTTGGTTGCGAACGGCACCGGGGTCCCTTTGTTGACCCGAGCAGTCATCCACTCGATGACGGGCGTCCCCGCGGCGTAGCCAGCTGGGTCCCGTGCGTAGACCCTGGCGTGGGCGGCGCCCAATGCGCTGAGCGCAACGATGAGCGCGAGGAGGATCGCCCAGGTCCGACTGCGGCAGCGGGCGATGCTCACCATCGCGTACACGATCATCGCGCTCGCCATGAAGATCACGAACAGGAGGGAGGTGCCGATCGGCCTGCCCTTGCCGGTGTTGAGCAGAAACCCGTGAATCCACCCAAGGCCGCCCGCCGCAAGGGCGGCGATGGGGATCAGCACCTTGAACAGCAGGTCGCACTTTCCGGAGGGTTCGTAACGAGTCAGCATGTGGAGTCTCCGCGGGACAGACGAGCGCGAAGCGTAATCGCTCTCCCCGACCGGCACCAGCTCTCGATCGCGCGGACCTCTCGTCCGGATGCTCCGATCACGCGGTCGTGTCGGCAGCTCGCCACCCGTTCCATCCCTCCCAGTCGGCATAACCGCGAGTGTTTCGCGGGGGCAACGCGTCTGGTCCCGGCATTCGCGATCGCCGGAATCCACACTTGAGTTGCGGGAGTGTGCCCGCGGAGGGCGTTCCATGGCGCATCGCGAAATCCTCGGGGCGGTGGCTGGTGGGTGTCTCGGTGTCATCGCTTCTGTCTTCGTCTCCGGCGGCTTCCCCGGCGCCGTCGGCGGGGTGTGCTCGTTACTCGGTGCCGCGGGTGCGCTGATCGCGGCGCGGCCGGGGTCCCCCGGTCGCCTCGGCGCGGCCGGAGCGGTCGCGGTGTGCGCGGTCGCGGCGGTGTGTGGCACCGTGTGCTCGGCGCGGCCGGGTGGACTGAGGGCGAGCGACAGCGACGTGCTGATGACGCTCGCGGCGCGCAAGGGCGAGGCGCTGGTCGCCAGCGGCACGCTCTCGGCTCAGGAGCGGGTCAGCCTCGCGAGCGCGACCAATGTCCGGGACCTGCCGCCGCCTGTGGTGATCGCGGCGGCGGAAGCGTGGGACCGGATGCCGCTCGCGGAGAGGGCTCGCGTGCGCGACGAGGTGACGGCGTCGAAGCGGTTCGCGCGGGGGTACCTCGCCGCGGAGGGGCCGTTCTCGGTTGCGCGAGCGGAGGATCTCGCCACCGCGGGGCTCGGGTGGATGATGTCGTGTGTGCTTGTTGTCGGAGCCACTCGCGCGGTGCGGCCCGCGGCCGCGGGCTTCGTACGGGTCGAAGCCGAGCTCCGGCGAGCGGCGTAAACCGGCACTTTCGAGTACCATGGTCCCCTTCGCACGCCGCGACCGCGCGGCGGCCCGGCGCGACCATGGAGTTTCGAGATGCCAAGAGTGATGGGTAGGACCTGCGTGGCGGTGTGTCTGCTGGCGGGTGTCGCGTGGGGGCAGGAGCCGGCACCGGCTCCGGTGCAGCCCAGCGCGGACGCCCCGAAGGTCGAGCCGCCGGCGTCACCGATGAGCAAGCTCGACGCGGGAACCTTCGGGTGCATCTCAGCGCGGCTGGTGGGACCTGCGCTCATGTCAGGACGCGTCGGTGACCTCGCGGTGAACCCGCGCAAGACGAGTGAGTGGTACGTTGCCGTGGCCTCCGGCGGCGTGTGGAAGACGACCAACGCGGGACACTCGTTCTCGCCGATCTTCGATAGCTACGGGTCATACTCGATCGGCTGTGTCACGCTCGACCCGCGGAACCCCTCCGTGGTCTGGGTGGGCACGGGTGAGAACAACAGCCAGCGGAGCGTGTCCTGGGGCGACGGCGTGTACGTCTCTGCGGCAGCAGCGGCCCTGGGCGCCACGCCGAC